>CAMAYW010000117.1 GCA_945862475.1 Bacteriovorax stolpii | reverse complement strand
CCCGGACAGTTTGATTGTTTTTTATAGCAGCGACTTCCGAAGTTGAGCCATGATCATCAGTTCCACAAACGTAAAGAACGTTTTCACTTCCAATCATCATGCGCATATAGCGAGCAAGAATGTCTGCCGGAACGTGAGCTCCCGCAAGGTGGCCGAGATGAAGAGGTCCGTTGGCGTAAGGCATACCTGCAGTAATAACTGCGGTCTTAGGTCGCTTTAAAAGAGTGAGAAGATCCTGGACGTTAGCTGGAGGAGTATATGGTTTATTCATCTGTTTATTTTCTCACGGCCTAAGAGTCATTACAAGCTTTTGACTCAAAGCGCGTTTAGTTTTCCTTACAGACGTTCGCTAATGTTTGATGAAGATCATATGGAGTGGTGAGAGAATCTTGATTCTTTAGTGATTGTATATACTGTTCAGAAAAACTACTTCGAGTTATTTCTTTGTAATACTGAATTCTGTTTCTCACCTTGTTTTCTTTTCTCATGAAGCAGTATTCTTCTTTTATCGTAGGAAGAATTTTTTTCCAATTATTTGGTAAAAAATAAGATGGATTAAATGTCTCATCCCAAAGAGGGGAGACATAGTCTTCAATTCGTGGAGATTTAATCAGAATCCACTTATGTTCCTCGTTTTTACGAAGATAGTTTTTATTTTTGTTAAAACAAAAATTTTTATAAAATTGAAGTCCCCGGTAGTTCGCTTCCAAGTCCGCATAGCTAAAAACTCCACTTGCCCAAAAACCATGCAGAGTCATTTCATCAAGAAGGCCATAATCAATGGCTGCTTTTTCGGCTTCCTCTAATGATGGCGATCGTTTCATTTTTCCTTGAAAGATCGTGAAGTAATGCCTTCCCGTCGATGTGAAGTGAGTGAGTTTATCCATCCCGAAATATATGTTTTTTACCTGAATGTTGGGAGCTAGGCCAAAAGATGAAAGATAAAATCTATAGGGCACTCGGTAAATACTTTCTTCGATATAATCCCTCGTTGCAGGATAAAATTCATTTGGATCTAAATTCTTTAAAAGCCACGTCTCTATGGGATTGTCATGGACGAATCTTGCTTTAAACCTCATAGCAATTTTGGATGTGACTTCAAAACAAGTTAAAGGTTTTGATTTCGAATTGATCTCGCTTAAGGCTTTGTTTATTTCTTTTTCTAGATAGTGATTTATTTTTTCTGAAGAGTCTTCGAGTTCAAGATTCCAAGTAAGATAGTTATCTGTCTCGAGTGAAAAAGCATTAAGTGATAGGGTCAAAAGGATAAGAAGCATTCTCATGTTCTTAAGCTATAAAATGCACTACCAGAGGTCAAGCTGGGTTAGCTTTTTTTACTCTCTCGCATAAATTCTACCAGAGGTTCAAAATTACCGTTGTCAGCACTTCTTAGGGCCTTGATATATTTATCTCGTCTCAAAGCCGGAGATTCCGACAAGGAGGCCATCCAGCTTGTTACAGGCCAGTTATTTCTTTTTTGGACGTACTCTGTGTAGATTCTCGTTGTTCGACCGTTTCCGTTGGGAAAAGGATGAATGGTAACGAGTCTGTGATGGATTTCTGCTGCAATTTCCTCCGACTTCATGTTGCCACCACTCAGCCAAAGCTTAGCATCTTCAAAGAAGTTTTTTAATTGAGGGGCAACATCATAGGCACGATATTTAGAAATATTGACCTCGGCCGTCCGAAACTTTCCGGCCCATTTCCATACATCTCCAAAAAGTTTCTCATGCAATTTACAGAGAAATTCAGTGGAGAGATAATTTGGATCCTTCTGCCTGTTTAGCCATTCAAGACCTTTTTGAATATTGATATCTTCTAGTTCATCAAGCTCTCCCATTGTGGTTAGGTGAGAGAAGCGAATTCCAACTATTTGGTCATGATCGAGGGGAGTAGAGCCATCTCTATCGATGATACTGTGATGATTCATCATTGATCCCAAAGGTATTTAGAATAGATTCTCTCTTGCACCAGATCTTCTAGTCTTTCTTCTTTTTCAATTTTTACTTTCTGATCTTCTAAACTCATATGAGTTTCAGTCTCATTCATTAATTTGATCGTTTTCTTGATCGCCTGATCTCGAATGATATCCTCGATTTTTTTTCTTGGGACGAATCCATAAACCAGATCGCACTCCATGGCCTCAGCGATTTCTTTTAATTTGTGGATGGTGATTCGTCCTTCTTTTTCTAGTTTTACGGAACTACTAAGAGAGGATTGGGCAACCCCAAGCTTTTCCGCTAACTGAGTAAGACTCATGCCAAGGCCAAGTCTTACATACTCAATCCATGAAGAAATACCTCTCGTTTCAGCTTGAAAGGGTCTTAATTCTTCAAGTCTTTTAGAAACTTGTTTGGTGATTATTTTCTGTTCTTTTGGTGTTTTCATGATTTTATTATCGGATATATTCTAATTATTTTAAATAAAATATTGAATATTTTGAATATTATGTCGTTTTTATATCGTTTATATTCGATAGATATTATAAGCCATCAGAATCTTATTGAAAACTAAAGCTTTTGCCATCAAGTCCGACAAGGCTACTCATGATTAAATACTTAATAATTCTTCTGATTATGATCCCTTCTACTTCTTCCGCCGCTGTCTGCGAGGGAGATAATTGCCAGGTCATATTGTTTGATGACTTTAATGGCCCTCAGGAGGGAGAGGATCCTTCGTGTTACACGAGAGTCCCAAATTGTAGCCCACGCCCAGAGTGGGGTAACACAGGCGCATGTTGGAATCTAGATGCAGAGACCATTTCAAAGACAGCTCTTTTAAATAAATGTACCTGGAAATTATGGCAGGGGTATTCAGTCTATGGCCGAGAAAAGACTTATCGCTGGGATACCAAACAAATCGAAGTTTCTAAAGGCTTACTCACGTTAACGGCGAATCCTTCTAAAGACGGTGTTGCGCTTGATGACCCTGCTTGTACCCATAATGATAGTGCAGTTCCTAAATGTGCCTATGTATCGGGAGGTATTGATTCAAGACCTTCCTTTGGTGGTGAACACTCGGGTTTTGATTTCCGTTACGGAAAAGTAGAAATTAAAGCAAGAATGGATATGGGGCCAGGCGCCTTTCCAGCTCTTTGGATGTTTGACTCTAGAACAAGACCTTATCAAAAAAGACCAATCACAGATCAAGAAAGAAATTATCAAGAGATCGATATCTTAGAGATTTTTCCAGATCTTCCTTTTGTTTGGCGCGATCCATGGAAGTTTTGGGTTCAGCACATGAGTAACGTGAGATCCAAGGCCTATCAGTCTCTTCACTGGGGAGTTGATGGAACGAACAAGGGCTTCATCAATGATCATGAAGAAATTTATCACGGTGATTATCATATCTACTCCGTCGAGTGGGAGCCCACTAAAATAGTTTTCAAGATCGATGGAAAAGTTAATCACACGATTACAGACAGAGATTCAAAAAAAGGCAGAGGTGTAAGGATTCCTGATCATGAAATGTACTTAATTTTAGATATGCAATTAAGTCGAGGAACCTTTCTTAAAAACTATTTTAAGAAAAATGTGCTTGTGAACGACATTTCCCAGCTTAAAGATCCAGTTAGAATGCAAGTTGATTGGGTGAAAGTCACTGCCAAAAGAACGGGAAATAATGCTCTCATGAAATTTCCTCATCCTCCACTTGTTCCAGGGGTGAGTTACAAAGTTCAAAAAGTTTCTGGGAAGCCCACTATTGTCTACCCTAAACCTTGTAGCTGGGGTGGTACGGAAATAAGTGGCGAGTGTCACTTTAAGACTCTTGATGTAACAGCTTTACCCGATAGCATTCCCTATATGGTGAAGACCGAATTAAATGACGGTGGCCCTGGAGTTTACTACTTAACAGATCCTGTTCAGTCAAAGAGTTGTCCTTATGGGGGAACTTTTATAAAAACAGTTGGTGGAGAGTATTTAGCCTTTGCAAAAGTCACCTATTATAAAAATTTATGTCGCCTTGTTTATATGCCTCCAACTGGCCCAGCTTTAGTTCCAGGTGTTCAGTATTCAATTCTTGCTCCTGAAAATGAAAGGGGATTTGGTATCTATTATCCTCAATCAGCGGGATCAAATAAATGTCCTCATGGTGGACGTGTGATGAATTTACACGAGTATTACGGGCACTGGTGGTGGATCCCAAGTTGTCAGGTAATGGAACTGGATCGAAGTAAAATAGATCCTCTTCGCTCAACTGAGATTTATTTGGATGCTGATCCATCGAAACGGATCATCCGATACAGAAATGATTACTAGTTTTAAAAGCAAAAGCCTAATTGCTGTGGGTAAAAAAGAGGTTTCTTTCCATTGGCCCGCACCCAATCTATAAAAAGGGGAGCGGGCGCATTCCATTTATCTAACTCAAATCGAAGTAAAATATATTGTTCAATTAAGTGAATAAAATTTTCTTCTTTTCCATAAGGTATGGAGAGGAGACTCAAAACACTTTCATCTTCAAGATAGAGTTTTACAAATCTATTTTTTACCAAAACTGGTAAGACTGAAAAAGTATGGCCTAAAGCACATTCATCAGATTGTGTATGACGTGGAGGAGATCCATAGGTGAAATATTGATGAAGAGTGTAATCATGGTGTGACCATTTAATTGATAAGTGATGTTGTTTAAGCCACTTTAAGAAGGCCCTCCCTTCTCCTAGCTCTAAGTCTAATCTCTGATTTCGTCTGACCCATAATTGAAACGCTTCTTTGAGACATAGCTTATTTTTTGTATTGAGTTTTAAGAGTTCGAGAGAATGTCGATCTGACAAAAAAATTGTCTTCATCTTAGTTGAGATTCTGAAGGGAGAAAATCTGACTAAAGGGGTTGGGACGCAGGGGGATTCAGGATCAAAATCCTCGTAAGACCAAGAAATCCTTCCATAGTTAAGAGCGTGCTTCATGCCTTAGGTTAAACGACACTCTGGCCAATAAAATTTAATAAAGACAAACCGATAAGTAAGTCATGGAAAATCTGGAGTATTGGGTCAAGAGAGTGACTGAAGAATTTTATGAACTGGTTTACGCTGATGAGTGGTTAAAACGTGTATTTACCGTAGATCAGAAGGTTATTACATCCCAGCAAATTGATTTTATGATCGGTGCTCTTGGAGGCGAAAAGCGTTATGGGGGAAAAAGTCCCGCGGATGCTCACCCTCATATTTTTGTTAGTGAAGAAATGTGGGAGAGAAGAGAAAATCTTCTTATCGATGCAATGACAAAAGTTGGAGCACCGTTAGAATTGAAATCGAGATGGCTAAAAATTGATCTTGCCTTTAAGAGGCATATTGTTATGAGTGATTCATCTCAATGTAAAAAAAGATTTTTTTCGGATGAGATTATCCAGGTAGCGAATCCATTTAAAAAAGTATCTTAAAGCGAGAGGGTAGAATATAATTCTACCCTGATAAAAGCATTTATTTTAATTCAACAATACATTCAATGGCTGTCTCAATCGTTTCTCTATCCTTAGTCACGACATCTGCTAAAACCACATATTGTTTTTTCTTATCAACCGCGAGAGTCCTGAATACATTTTCTTTTGTATCACTTAGAGTCGTTGTAAGAGTCGTATGAAGAAAAGATCTCGTCCCAGGATTCCAACGATACCTTGAACCAACTTCAATTTCACTTCTTTTTAAAATATCCCCGGTGGTTCCAATGACCGCAATTCTATTGGAGAGTGGAAGAATTGATATGTTACATTCAGCTCCATCATTAGTGACGCCACTATAGTCACCTGCTGGTAAGATGGCGAGGAGCGCTTTGGTCGCATCAATTTCTTGAGCTCCAACAGATAGGGACATGAACAATGTAAAAACGAGGAAAATACGCACAATGAATCTCCTATGATTTAACTATTTTGTTGCCCAACAAGACATGGGAATATTTCTATATTCAATTCCAAATTCAGGTATAGATAGCCTCTTAATGACACCTGTGCCTTTGCCGATATTTGTGACTTTTGCTTCCAAAAGTGCACCACGATTATTTGTGACTTTAAATGATTGCGTGAAGTAATTGATCTTCATATCTTCGCCTTCAAAATCAGCGACAATTCGTCCGTCTACGGAAATTGAACCATGACCTCTTTTAATATCTGTGATGCTTTTACCAACACCTGAAAATGAAACTGACTTACCTTGATAGACACCCTTACAGCCAGCCCTACCGGAGTTTTCATCAATCGCCGCGTTTGCAAAAAGAGTTGTAAGAGAAAAAATAATGATTAGTGCTGTTTTTTTCATTCGATCCCCCTTTAAGGTGATGCGGGACTATAATTTCCTTTTATTTTTGATGCTAGAGAGGATGTAAATTTAATCTTGTAATTACTACACACCCATTTAAGTTCTGTACTATTTTTAAACAGTTACCTATAATTTTCAGACTTATCAAGATTCCAAACACTCATTAACTTTTAATAGGTATTCTCTTTTCATGAAATCAATCTTCCTGACACTACTATTTTGTTTTTTCTTCCTTGGATCAAGCTCTCGCCAGGAGATATTTCAAGTCATCACCTCTCATCCCCATGATATTGAGCAACTTTCCCCCTTTATGGAAACAACTTATAAAAACGGCCGCCTTTGGGTGGTTAAACTTAAGAAGGCTGCGCCTAAAGACTTATTAAGGTACCTAAGGCCGCTTCAAGGTGGGGAGAAAAGCTACTTCCCTAAAATTAAGCGTCATGAGCTTTTATTAACTGAAAACAATAACATCCAGGAATTTATAAAAAACGTGGATAAGGTTTCCATAAAAAAAGATGTGGAGAAGCTTTCATCATATAGGACGAGGGCCACTGGAACTCAAGATAACCGAGATGCGGTACAGGCCTTACAAACAAGATTTAAAGAGATGGGTTTTGAGATTAAGCCTATTTGTCACAGATCAGATGCTTGTGGATTTATTGCCGATAAAAAAGGGTTTGAGGAAGTTAATAAAATACTCATGGTTATGGGACATGTCGATTCAGTGGGTGAAGATTTCGCTGGTGCGGATGATAATGCCTCAGGTGCTGCCGTGATGCTTGAGATGGCGAGATTACTCTCTACTTATAAAAACAAAAAAACTATTCGCTTTTTTATCACAAACGGAGAAGAACAAGGACTTTTAGGTGCGACTTATTATGCACGCTTGCTTGAGAAGGAAAATGCCCTAAAATCATTTTCTCTCGTTATCAATATGGATATGGTTGGCTATAACTCAAATGGAATTGTAGAACTAGAAACAGATTCGTCTTATGAGTCCCTCGCTAAATGGTTTGCAGTTCTTACTGAAAGATACAC
>CAMAYW010000116.1 GCA_945862475.1 Bacteriovorax stolpii | reverse complement strand
CCCATTCTAGATAATGACTGTAATTATTTTTATCAGCATCGATAAATATAAGGTCAAATTTTTCTTCGATTGTTTTTAGAGCTTCCAAAGCAGGGAGAAGAATTTGTTTTATCTTTTTTCCATGGGGAGATTTATCCCAAAATGACCTTGCCGTTTGAGTGGTATGAGGATTTATGTCAATTGTAATGATCTCTCCGTCCTCTGGAATTTGTTCCGCCATTGCAAGAGCAGAATAACCAGTAAAGGTTCCAAGTTCTAAAATCTTTTTTACTTTTCCAAGTTTTATAAGAAATGACAGCGTTGAAGCTTCTAGTTCTCCTATAAGCATTTGGCTTCCATGGACATTATTTTTTGTATAGTCACCAAGCTCTCTCACGGTGGTACTTGGACGGGTAGAATGCTCAATACAATATTTTTCAATTTCTTCTGAGATCAAAATTGGCTCCATGCGTTATTATAGTTTCTAGACTCTTTAAGTTTCCATTGGTTTAATCAAAAGAAAAGGAGTTTTCCTATGAAAAAATGGATCATTTTATTGGGAATCATGATTTCGTCACTTGCCTATTCTGCCAAGGATTCGGCCATCTTCCCAAATGTCTATACAACTGGCCTTAATGTTCAAGTTTCGATCTGGAATCATACCCCTCAATACGTTAATTGCTCTGGATTTCTTTACCTAAACTATCAAAGTGGTCAAAGGGATTCAGAATACTTTTGGGACAATGTTCCTGCAAATTTTAACTCCTTCCGAACTATTTATCCGAGAAGAATGAACGATCGTATCGTAAGTGTCTCTCATAGCATTTTTTGTTACTAAGCTTGGAACCTCTTCCTTACCTTGATATTCACACTCACAGAAAAGATCAGAAGTCTGATTTTGTGAGTGTTTTTTCTCTTTCATCGAATGAACTTCTCTCGGATGATTCTTTACCTCAAAGTCTTTTCACCGCTGGAATTCATCCTTGGTGGTTAGAGGATTTGAGTTCTTCTGAAATTAGTTCTTTGAAGATTCGGATAGAGGAGCTCCTAGCAAAAGGTGCTCTTTGGGGAATAGGAGAGACGGGCATTGATCGCGCTTATCCCGAACTTTTAGAGACTCAAATTGAATTATTTAACTGGCATCTAGAGCTTTCAGAAAAATTCAACCTTCCTCTGGTTATCCATAATGTAAAAGCTGGTTCAGACTTTTTACAAATTTTGAAGGATAAAAGGCCTAAAAGTCCTTGGATTTTTCACGATTTTAGGGGAAATGAATCGCTCATGAAGGATCTCCTCAGACTTCATTCAAAATGCTTTTTTTCATTTGGGTTATCGATAGATAATTCTCAGCAGATTAGGGATCTAATCCCGCTGGTGCCCTTGGATAGGTTGTTCTTAGAAACAGATGAACAAAAACATTTGGATATTCAAGAAATTTATCTTCGAGCGTCACATTTCTTACAGATGGATTTAGATCTTCTAAAATCTCAAATATGGCTAAATTTTAGAGGGCTTAATACAAAACCAACTCATTAATCTTGCGGCCAATAAATCATAGTCAAACCTTGATTCTTCATGTTAAATTTTTGCCATGCTTTTTAATTCATATCTATTTATTTTTGCCTTTTTGCCGGTAACGGTCATAACGTATTTTCTTTTTTTAAAATTTCAAAAGATTACTGAAGCAAAATACTGGCTCTTTTTTTCCTCCCTCTTTTTCTATGCATTTGGAAATATAAAATATTCTCTTCTTATTACATGCTCGATTTTGGTGAATTATTTTATATCTGATTTCTTAATTAAGATTAAGGAACCATCCAAGCGAAAGGTTCTTTTTTATTCTGCTATAGTCTTTAATATTGGTCTTCTTTGTTTCTTTAAGTATATGGATTTTTTCATTGAAAATATCAATTTTGTTTTTGGCTCCGACATTGGCCTTTTAAAGATCGTCCTTCCTTTAGGTATTTCTTTTTTTACTCTGCAGCAACTGGCCTTCGTTATTGACGTTTACGCGGGACAGGCAAAGGAAAATAAATTTATAGACTATGGCCTATTCGTTACCTTTTTCCCTCAACTTGTAGCAGGCCCCATTGTTCACTATAAAGATATTATTCCTCAGTTTCAAAGTAAGGATAATAAGGTTTTCCGTTCAGAGGGTCTTTCTGTTGGGATTTTTGTTTTCGTTTTGGGTCTTTTTAAAAAAGTTATCATTGCGGATACTTTCGCTCCTTTTGCGAATGAAGGATTTAACAAAGTAGGGGACCTACATTTCTTCTCAGCTTGGGGAACTTGTCTGGCCTATGCCTTTCAGATTTATTTTGATTTTAGTGGTTATTCCGATATGGCGATCGGACTTGGTGCTATGTTCAACATAAAAATACCGGCAAACTTTAAGTCTCCTTATAAATCGACTAATATTGTAGATTTTTGGTCTCGCTGGCATATCACGCTGACTAATTTTATTACGGCGTATATTTTTACACCTATTGTACGATCTATGCCTAAGATGACTTTCCCGTATATGATGTTCTCGATGTTTTTAGCAATGACTATTGCAGGACTCTGGCATGGAGCCGCTTGGACTTTTGTTATTTTTGGTGTCCTCCATGGAGCAGCGATTGTTGTTCATCACAATTGGAAAAAATATAAAATAAAACTTCCAACCTACGTTTCTTGGCCCATGACTTTTGTCTTTGTTTCGATGTGTTTTACGATGTTCCGAGCAAAGACTGTTGAAAGTGCACTTAAGGTTTATAAAGGGATGTTTGGTTTCTCTGGTTTCCAGATGCCAAAAGGAATCCTTTCGACAGACTTTATGAATTCTATCGGAATTAAATACGGGCCTAGAATGATTAATGACGAGAATTTACATTTAGGAATGATCATCCTTTGTCTTGTTTTAGTAAAAAGGTATAAAAATTCATTTGAACTTTATCAAGGTTTTAAGCCGACTCATAAGGTGGCCTTATTGAGTTCAATTATGTTTGTCCTTTGTATTTTTGGTCTCAATAGATTAACTGAGTTCATTTATTTCAATTTTTAATATGATTAAATTTAACCGTCTGTTCTTTATTTATTTTGGATCTTTCTTTTTTCTGGCCTACGGCTTGATTGTTGCCGTTGATCCTTACGACAAGCTTGGAATTAATCTTTTTGGATTTAAAACAAAAGCTGTGGCGAGCTCAAGGGATAATAAGTTCTACATGCTTGAAAGCTCTAAAACAAATTATGAGGCTTTTATTATAGGAAGTTCTACCGCTCACAAATATCATACGGAAGATCTTGAGAGACTTACAGGTCTTAAAACCTTCAACTATGCCGTTCAGCACACGACACCTGAAGACTATGTGGCGATCATAAATCATATTAAATCAAAGTTTACTCCAAAATTGATCGTTCTTCAGATCGCTTTTGTTGACCTTGATAAGAACTATGAGACAGACAAAATTTTATACTCATCGCCACTAAAAGATTTTCTAGGTGAGAATTCAAAAAACACCTATGTTAAAGCGGATATTTTTTCAAACAATTATATTACTCTTGATGCCTTGAGAGACACTTTTAGAGTCATTTTCATCAACCTTTTTGGTGAGATTCGTCATCAATACCTTGAACATGGAAATTATATTCCTCAAAAAGATGGCACAGGGCCTATAGAAGTTGTTCAGTTCTCACATAATAATTGGAAGTTAGATGAAAACAGAGTGAATCTATTAAAGAAAATTCAATCGGAGAGCCGCTCTTCTGGAATAAAATTAGTGGTCATTTCTGCGCCACTGTCGATTGATCATTTCAATAGGATTCAGGCGGATGATCACATGAGAGAGTCGTTTGCATTATATAAAAAAACAGCGCAAGAAATCTTTGATGAGTTTCATGACTTTACCAATGAGGACGTAAAGAATTTCAATACCAAAGAATATTTTGGAAATTCGACTCATCCCACTCGGAAATATTCAACAATCATTTTAGAAAAAGTTTGGAGCCCAAAATGACTGAAAATCAAATTTTAGAAAAAATTAATTCATGTTTCTCAAAAGTTTTTGATGAGGAGTTTGAGTTTTCTAAAGAGCTTTCACGTGAAAACTTTGGTAACTGGGATTCCATGCATCACATTACGCTTTTGGTTGAAATTGAAAAAACATTTGGCCTTCGTTTTGATGGAGCGACTGCTTCTGTGCTCACATCAGTTGATAATATTCTGACTGAAATTCAATCAAGATTAAATTAAAGATGAAAGATTCATTCCTTCTTGCTTATAAAATTCGTAAAGTTGAACAGTCTCTTCTTGATTTGTTTGGGAAGGGATTAGTGGGTGGAACGATCCATACATGTGTAGGTCAGGAATTTTCTGGAATTTCTCTTGCTTCTCATCTTTCCTCTGGGGATGTGGTTGTTTCTAATCATCGTTGCCATGGCCATTACCTTGCTATTTACCAAGATTTTGAAGGTCTCATCGCTGAAATTTTAGGAAAACCTCACGGCGTTAATCAGGGTTTTGGTGGTAGTCAGCATATTCATAGGGATGGATTTTATTCATCTGGAATTCAGGGTGGGATGGTTCCTACTGCCGCTGGAGTTGCTCTTTCTAATAAAATTGCAAAGAATAAAAATATAGCGATTTCATTTATTGGTGACGGTACTCTTGGCCAGGGTATTATTTACGAAACACTCAATTTTATTTCAAAACATAATCTTGCTCACCTGATTGTCGTTGAGAATAACTTTTATTCTCAGTCAACCTCACAGCATGAAACTCTTTCTGGGACTATTGAAAACCGAGCTCGAGCTTTTGGGGTCGATTACTTTTGCGCCTCTACTAATGAACCGGAATTACTGATTGAAAAAATGGGGATGGCGGTAAGTTTTGTAAGAAATAACTCAAGACCTGCTTTAATTGAGGTTCAGACCTATAGACTTAACCCTCATTCAAAGGGTGATGATCAACGTGATCCGAATGAAATTAATGAGGCAAAAGAGAGAGATTCATTAAATATTTTTTTAAAAACTTCAATTCCTGAAGTTGAAAATGAGATCAAAGAGTTCGATCTCTATGTTGACCAGGTGATCAACAAGGCCCTTGAAACGCCTGATTCAATTGTATTAGAAATGGATAAATCTGTTAAAAATCAATCCTTAGAAAATAAATTGAATCCTGTTGAAAACCAGACGACTCAGCTCAAGGAAATCAATAAAGCCTTTCATCAAATTTTTACCTCAAATACTGAAGCCTTATTTTTAGGTGAGGATGTTAAAGATCCTTATGGTGGGGCCTTCAAGGCTTCAAAGGGTCTATCGACTCAATTTGAAGGAAGAGTGCTTAATATGCCCATAAGTGAACCTAGTCTTGTTGGGATATCTTTAGGGGCTTCGACAACGGGTCGATTGGTTTTTTCTGAAATTATGTTCGGTGATTTCCTTGCACTGGCCTTTGATCAAATTTTAAATCATGCCTCCAAAATGAAGAGAATGTTTGGGAAAGTTGTTAAAGCTCCTTTGATTATCAGGACTCCAATGGGGGGCGGAAGAGGGTATGGGGCGACTCATAGTCAGTGTATTGAAAAACATTTTTTAGGAATTCCTGATCTTGATTTTTTTGTTTTTCACCCAAGGGTTGATGCTTTCAAATTCTATAGCAACCTTTCAACACATGTAGAGCATCCAGCAATTGTTTTTGAACATAAACTTCTTTATTCTCAGGATCCTTTCAAGAAAGTTCCAGATCTCTATGAGCTTTATGAATCCACTGAGAAATTCCCTTATTCGAGACTTCGCTCCGATGAAGGTTCGGATATTACGGTTGTTTCTCTTGGATCCATGGGATTAACTTTAGAACCATTAATGAAAATATTTTCCGAAGAAGAGGTCTATCTTGATGTCTTTTATCCATTGGATCTCAATAGCCCTAATCTCATTAATGAGATTTCTGAATCTGTAAAAAAGACGAAGAAGATCCTTTTCCTTGAAGAAGGAACTCCGGTTCATAGTCTTTCAGATTCACTTCTAAGTGAAATCTCAAAACGAATTTCAAGTGAAGTCACTTTTTATTCTAAAGTACTGAATGCTAAACCTTTGCCTCTTCCAGCTAGTACTTACTTAGAGAAGCAGGTTTTACCTAAGTCAAAAGATGTCGAGAATGCAATCTGGGAGTTATTTGATGAGTGATTTTATTTATAAAGTTCACAGAGAAAATCCTAATGATGAATTTGTTATTGTAGCTTCTCTTTCTAAAAAGAGTGGGTCTCAAGTTAAGGCAAATGAAATCGTTTGTTCTTTGGAAGCGACTAAAAATGCTTATGATGTTGAAGCTCCCCAAGATGGCCATATATTCTATAAGCACCAAGAAGGGGATCGAGTTGAGATAGGGGATACTCTTTTTGCTATCTCAACAAATAAAGACTTCATTTTTACTGAAGTATCCAAAGTTAATGATTCTCAGTCAGGACGAATAACTCGAAAGGCACAGAAGATTATTGATGAGTATGGGATTGATAGTTCCGTTTTTCTTAGCTCTGGAGATCGGGTGGGTGAAAAGGAAGTCAGGGATTATATAGAAAAAAATAATCTTGTTTCAAAATCTTCTCAATCATCTGAAATTCTTCCTGACGTTAATTTTATTGATGAAGAACCAAGTCCAACGAAGGCATTTGAGATTCATTATTTAAAACAATCGAGTGATGTGATCTATTCGAAGGTAACAAGAGAGATTTCAGTAGAGCTCATAGAGAAGATTCAGAAAAATCACACAGGGACAACTCTCGGAGAGATTATTTCTTTTGGCACTCTTTCAGCCATAAAAAAATTTCCATACGTTAACTCGTGCTACACTAAAAATAAAATTAGAAAATATAGTGATTATAATCTTGGGATCGCGATTAATATTGGTAAAGGCCTTAAAGTTCCAGTGATCAAAAATTTTAACCAGCTATCTTTGCCAGAAATTTCAAAGATTTTTAAAGACCTCGCGATGAGTTATGTTAGGGATGAATTAAAGGGTTCAGATCTTATTAACGGTACTTTTACGATGACTGATCTCTCTTCTCTCGGAGTTAAAGATTTCATGCCAGTTGTGAATAAAGATCAGGGAGCGATTCTAGGTATCTGTGCTCCTTCACCTTTTACGAAATCCTTCAATATTATTTTGGGATTTGATCATAGGATTATTGATGGGATGTACGCGGCTCAATTTTTAAAAGAAATTGAGACGGCCCTTAGAAAGATATAGTCTTTTTGTCACAAATATATCTTTATTTTCGTCTTAGGTAACAATGAAAACTGACGAACAATTGATGAGCGAGTACCAGGCGGGAAGTGAGGAGTCGTTTAGTGCTCTTTAAGATAAATATACCCCTATGGTGTATGGATTCATTAAGAA
>CAMAYW010000115.1 GCA_945862475.1 Bacteriovorax stolpii | reverse complement strand
TGGAGCGGCTGATCAGATTCGAACTGACGACCTTCTGCATGGCAAGCAGACGCTCTACCAACTGAGCTACAACCGCATTTAAGAAAATAAAATTTATCAGATAATTTCGTGATGTCAATTGGTTATAAATGAATAAAACTCATGACGCGCAAGATTAAGGCGTTGATTTTTCGAAGTCTGCTAAGGGAATTTTTGTTCAAGGGCCTTGGCTATTTTTTGATAGCTTGGGTTTGTAAATCTTGAATAGATAATCGGAAGAATATCTTGTTTCTTGTTTGGTAGTTCTGGGTTCAGTAGAATTTTTACAAACGTATCTGCGATGATAAAGACTTTTGAAAGTGGGTGAAGATCTTCCCCAGGATTTTCCTCAAAACCAATACCATCTGCCCTTCCATGAGATTGAATCAATACCGTTTTAATGTAATCGTTCGCTTCAGGATGATCCTTCAGAATTTCTACGGCTTCAGCTGCATGATTCATGACAGAGCGCTTTTCTTCATCAGTTAAATTGGCCTCAAAAAGATCCTTCATTGAGGTAATTTCCATCTGTTGATTGGATTTAAGAGTGATGTCTGAAAAAAATGATACAAACGTTAAAATCTGAAGATGATCCTCTCGGTACCAACTTTGCCTTGATAAGATATAGTGACACATGAGTGCTAGTAGATGGCAATGTTGATAAGCGTACGAAACTTTATTTGAAAATAAAAACTTGATGAGGTTTGCAACTTCTGGTGAGCTCTTGACAGATTTTACCATGGAATTAATTGATGCATCTGAGAGATCAATTGTCGCTTGATCTAGTCCTAGTAATTGAATTGATTCTTTTACAATTTCGTGAGCATTGGCGGTAGTGAGAATTCTCTCTTCAAGATTCATGTCAGAATTTTCTAATTTTTGAACCAAACTATTTGTTACAAAAATCGTAAAATATTGGATGTAGTCCCTTGGGATGTAAAACTCTTTTAAACCTTGTTCTTCGTATCTTAAGATAAGGGATTTATCAAACGTGTCTTTCGAATGAATCCTTTTTACAAATTGATATTCATTCACTCCTTTTTTTATTCGAATAAAAACATCACAAGGAGTTTTTTGGATGTCATAAAAATAGTAAAGACCCACAGGTAGATAATCTGACTTTATTTTGTTTGAGGCGTCCTGAAGTGTTATCCCCAGGTGATGAGCAGTTTGCTTTACGAGTACTTCCCAGCTCACAGGTTCTTGAAGGCAGAGCACATCATTTGCAAGTTTTGGACACTCACCTAAAATAATGAGTGATGTTTCAAGTGACTCTGATTTTAGGTATTGAAAAATTTTTAAGGCCGTTTCTTCTTGGCCAACTTTAGACTTTGTAATGATAAGAGAGACCTGAGGAAGGATTTTTAAAAGTGAAATAACGTCATCTGCATTTTGTCTAAAAATGACATCAGTCCCAACAAAGGTACTTAAGTTTAGGGAGAATATTTTTTTGAGGTCATCGTTTGGCTCGACCAGAATGGTTTGACTCATGTAAAAATGTTACCATTTTTCAGGATTACTCCAATCAATTTCAAATAAATTTAGTAAATCAGAATGAATCTAAACAAAAAGGTCAGGTTCTTCGAGCCTTACAGGTTCACCTGTTTTGGAAATGAGCTGTCCGGAAAAGGAGTGTGTTTCTGGATTAAATAAGGGAGTTTTGCCATGCCCGTTTGGGATATCTATCACGTATTGGGGGATGGCCCATCCGGGTAAGTTTAAGCGAAGGCCCTGATAAAGTTTTCTTCCTTTAGAAATTGGCAGGTAAAAATGCATTCCTCCATGGACCCTGTCGGGGTGATGGAGATAATAAGGCCTAATTTTTAATTCAATGAACTTATTCATGAGACCTAAAAGAGCAGTTTCGGAGTCGTTAATGTCTCTGAGTAAAACTGTTTGTCCAAGAAGCTGTACATTTGTTTTTGCTAGGGACTTTATAACTCTTGAGTTGAATTCATCAAATTCAGCTAAATGATTAGAGTGAATAGCAATGGATACTGTGGAGAATTGGGTTGAAAATCGGTTTATTATATCCAAGAAACCTTCATCAATTCGATCCGGCAAAATGATCGGGTATCGAGTATGAAAGCGGATATGTCTAATGGATTTTATTTGTCCAAATGATCTCAAATAATTTTCAATCTTTTCGTTGGATAAAGTGAGAGGATCGCCACCGGTGAAAATGATTTCAGAAATTTCTGCATGATCATTGAGGTAAGCGAGAGTCTGTTCAAAATCATTTTGGAAAATGTCCTCAGTCGAAGCAAGTTCGTTTTTACGAAAACAGTATCTGCAGTGAACTGGGCAAACAGAAGTGGGTGTAAAAAGAGCTCTCGACTTGTAACGATGAATGAGTTGAGGTGCCTTTAAATAGGGTTTGTCTCCTATGGGGTCAATGAGTCCAAAAGAATTGAGGTGGGTATCAATTTCAAGAAGTGACGGAAGGAATTCTTTCGAGAGAACTCCTTTCGGGCCCTCAGCTTTTATTTTATCGGCAAGATGCCTAGGGATAAAAAGAGGATATTTTTTTGCAGCAAATATCATTTCCTCATCAAGAGGCCAATCTAAGTAATCGTAGAGATCTTTTATATTTCTGAAAGAATGAGTGAGTTTACTCTTCCAGTTCAGGTTCTCGAGCACTTTTTTCAAGTTCCTTTAAATATTCACGTTTATAAATGTAGGCACAAGTTCTAATGAGCAAAGCTCCAAATATTGAAATGCCTAGGAAATGGTAAAGTAGCGTAGAGAAAGGAAGGACTCCGCCCTCGTAAAGTGTGTAAAGAATCCACTTTAAAAGAACGATGTGAGCGATAAGAATCATGAACTGAATGAATCTCTGACCAATGTTTTCTTTGTTAATAAAGCTTTTCATCATGTCGATTATCCTTACTTTAGAAGACTAGCTTCCAGTTTTTGATATGATTTAATCTTTTTTAAAATAAATGATTTATTCATTCCTGTTAAAAGGCACTCTGCAAATAATACTGGCCCCTTAGGAAGAGGCATTAGACCTATGGGTCTGACAGGTCGCTTCGGTCCGACAGGGGATGAGCCTTTGTAGTCGAGTTGGATTAGATTTTTTTCTTGAACTAATTCTGCAAGCCCTTTGAGCCTTGTCGAAAAATTAAAACATTCATTTTTATTGAAATGAGAAAGTCGAAAAACAAAACTTTTTTCCATCGCACTTTCATGGTTACCTTCAACATGAAAGAGATGGGCCATTATTTTTAAACAGGCAAAAGTATCTTCAATCGCGACATGATGCTGAAGCTTAAACCCTACGTAATCAGATAAAGTAGATAATTTAAAATTCTGTGGAGCATTGTCTTTATTTTTATAAATCGCTCTCGCGTATCGACAACTGTCAAATACATCAAGGGGAGGGAATTCGATTTGAAAATCATGTGAGGACTTGATGAGATAACCAAGATCAAAACTTGAATTATGAGCTATAATAGGAAGTCTACCAACGAAATCCCAAAAAAATTTTAAGGGTTTTTTTATAGTGGGTGATTCTTTTAAATCTTGATTTGTCAGTCCATGGAACTGAATCGTAAATTCAGGAATATCAATTAAAGGATTAATCAGTTGATGATAAGTTGAGATTTCACCAGCTGAATTTATTTTAACTGCCGCGATCTCAATAATTTTATCCACGAGTGGAGAGAGTCCAGTCGTTTCTAAATCTACTGCGACAATACCTTTAGGAAATAACTTCAAAAGTGCTGTCACTTCTAAAGAATTAAGATTGATACTGGATTGGCTTCTTGACATAGAGTGTCTTATAACTCTGAAATGATTTTCCGTCTAGGGTAGGGAGAGAATTTGTATAATCCACATGAGAGATACAATCACTTGAAATTACTGTCATTTTGGTCGTCTAACTTTGGATAAATACCAAAAAAAGCTAAAACTAAATGGGTGGAGTATCCATACTTAAGTTTTCTATGATGATTTTTAGTTTCAAGTTCTTCATAACAGACATTGGGTGCAAAATGGTGATGAGCATGTCTCCCAAGATTAAATAAGAACCAATTTGTCATTTTTTGGCTTGAATCCCAAGAGTGTTGAAAGGCTACTGGTTCGTATTGGCCAGGTGAAATTTCTTTTCGTTCAAGTCCGTAATGCTCGATGAAGTTGATCGTTTCTAAAGTTATAATTGCAACAAAACTTTGCAAAATGAAGACGATAAAAGAGATTTTCCCGTAGAAAAAATAAATAAATAGTGAAATGAAAATTTGAGCAAGAAGATAGAGAAAAGCACGGTTAAAAATGAAACTCTTACTACCTAAACGTTTCATTTCTATCTTCCATGCACTAATCAATCCTCCCACTATCGATCGAAACCAGAATCGGTAAAGATTTTCACCCTTTCTTGCTGTTGCCGGATCACGAAAAGTCCCAACATGCTTATGATGTCCAAAAACGTGTTCAATTCTGAAATGAGCATAGTTCACCATTAAAAGAAGAGAGATGCCTATTCCTCGTTCTAGTGGTTTTTTTCTGTGGATTAATTCATGGGCTATGGTGATTCCTGTTGCACCTGTCATCGTTCCTAAACTTAGAATGGTGCCAGTCAATTCAAAGAGCGAAAAAGCATGATTGAGATAATGAATAAAAACGTGATGAAAAATGAGTACCTGAACTGGAAGATAGGCCAAAACAAGAAAATCATAAACGGGTTTGAATGTTAAATTTCTATCTTGAGAATTGGTATCCTTCCCAAACAAAGCATCAAAGAAAGGATGAATAAAAAAAGCAAAAATGAAACCAGAATAGGTCCAACCACCAAGGGAAGTAATCCCCCACAAAGTGAGGGCCGGTATAACATACGACAGACAGTAGGGTAGAAGATTTCCCATGATCTCTATTTTATTCCAAAATGAAGAAGACTGCTGAGAAAGTTCGAGGATTCAATGAGTTAGGGAGAGTTTTGATAAAACCCTCAAGGTTCGACCATTTCAATCCGATAAAAAAGCACAACCAATGAGTTTAATTTATGGCCGATCCATTAAAATTGAGTGACGAAAATAAAACCGATGAATTTGTATTGCCGGAAGGCTTTCAAAAAAAACGTGAAGAGCTCAAATCTGAAAAACAAAATATCGACCGTGAATTGGATCAAGTAAAGTCTCAAGCTATTGTAAGAAAACAAGACGAAAGTACCCAAGTCTTCAATCTTCGTGAACAACAGATGACCGCCAAGGTGAAAGAATTAGAAGCAAAAAGACTTCGTACTGAAAAAGAATTAAACCTTCTTATCCAACAAAAAAATTCGATGCTTCATGATCACTTGAGAAAAGTAACTGAGGTCTTAGTTAATGAAGCCAAAAAGATCGTTCCTTTAGAAAAAGATCTCGAATCAGGGGTCACAAAGTTATTTAATATTAGAAATGAAATGCAGCAAATATTTGAACAAAATATTGATGATAGAAAAAAGAATGCATCCTTTCTAGAGGATCAGGCGAAAGACATTCAAGTCATTCATTCGTTTGTGAAAGACACCACTTCGCTTCTACAAAAAGATTTTCATCAGATCACAAGTGAACTTGAAAAGCTTAATCGAGAAAAGATGGAGTTGATGTCTCAACTTTCTGGTTTGAAAGACAAGATATCCTCTCAGATTGGAGTGATAAAACTTTTGGAAGATAAAGAAGCGAGAGTCAAAGAGATCGATAATTCATTAAAAGTGTTTACAGATAAAGCCCATCAAATTGCTGAAGCGGAGATGACTCTTGGCCAACTAAAGAGTGAAAATGAAAAGCTACTTTCTCAAAAGGTAGAACTTCAAAAAGAAATCAGTAAACTCGATTTTAGTCGGTCTGATTTACATTCTTCTGTGTCAAAGATGGAACTCACCTTAAGAGGGCTGGATGAGGAAATTCAATCCAAAAGAGATGATCTCTTAAGACTAGATAGAACGATGTTAGACGTAAAAATGCGAGTGGAAGATATTAGGAATGAAGAATTTGATCTACTAAAGAATCTAAGAGTTCAACAAAATGTTCAATCACATCTTATGACAGATATTGCCCATTTAGAGGGAGCTAAGTCTGCTGCAATGAAAATGCAAGATGAGTCCTTGCATTTTTTGAGAGAGAAGAAAGACTTTTATGAAAGAGAAATGCAATTACTTGAACAGTCTCACCAAGATAAAATTGCCAGACTTGATGCTGAAATGGTGACTAAAAAGATGGAATGGGACCAAGAATTTAAAGCTTTCTCTGAGTCGAAAGAAAAAGAACTCGAAAAAAGATTGGCAGAACTCGAAGAAATGGATCTTCAAGAACTGAGAAAAAAACAAAAAGACATAGCCTCTGATATCATTGATGTGTTTAAGAAAATTCAATCGAAAGAAGGGTTTTCAACTGTTGAGCAAAAAATGGATGAGGCGAAAAAAGATCTCAATTCCGTATTCGAAAAACACATGGGAAGCTTACAGCGTTGGAAGTTTTGGTAACTTAATTGGTGTCAAAGAAACACTCATTGTAAGATCACTAAATTAAACCCTTGAAAGATCGCCATAGTCCATTGTTAGATTCACTTTTTTTACCCTAGGACAATTCTTGGTATTCATTGACAAGTGCAGAGCGTAAAGTCCATGATTTCGGCACATTTATACTTGTTCAACAAAGGAAGGTCGAAATGGCCAAATCATTTGATGTTGTCGTTCTTGGTGCTGGCCCCGGTGGTTATGTGGCCGCAATCCGTGCCTCTCAACTTGGAAAGAAAGTAGCGATTATAGAAGCCGATAAGCTTGGCGGCGTTTGCTTAAATCGCGGATGTATACCAACAAAAGCACTTTTAAAATCTGCTCACTCCGTTCACGAAATTCATGACATGAAATCCCTTGGAATTAATGTCGAACTTAAAGGGCTTGATGCCACTGTCGCTGTCAAGCGTGCTAATACGATTGCTGAGAACATGTCTAAAGGCATCGCCTTCCTCATGAAGAAAAATAAAATCGAAGTAATTAACGGTAAGGGAACTTTTAAGTCATCTAAATCGATTGAAGTTGAACTGGCTGACGGTAAAAAAGAAGAAGTTACTTTTACCAATGCGATCATCGCGACAGGAGCAAAGTATCGTACATTCCCTGGTCTCGAGCACGATGGAAAACGTCTTCTTGGTGCTTGGGAAGCTTTAAAAGTAGAGAAGCTTCCTAAATCTGTTGGAATCGTTGGCGCTGGAGCTATTGGGGTAGAGTTCGCTTATTTCTGGAATGCTTTTGGTGTTGAGGTCACTATTTTTGAAATGCAAAAAAATCTTCTTCCAATCGAAGATACTGACTGTTCGGTAGAAGTTGAAAAGGCTTACAAAAAGCACGGAATCAAGCTTCACCTTGGTAT
>CAMAYW010000114.1 GCA_945862475.1 Bacteriovorax stolpii | reverse complement strand
TTTATGGCAAAATATTTTCCGGATTCCTTAAAGGACTATCTTCTTTTAAATAAGATCAGAAAGATGAGCAAGAAGACAAAATAAAATGTCTAAATTTTCGACAGTTTATTCATAGAGTTCTCATTAAGAAATAAAAATAAAAAATTAGCCTCTCTCAACCGATAAACGTAGATATGAGAAAACTCTACGCCATCATCCTAAGTTTCGGACTTATTATCACTCCTGTTCACTACGCGAGGGCGGGAATGAGTTGGGGTGGGGTTACTAATATGGTAGCGGGAATTAGTACAGGGGTTATAGGTTCCACCATCCTTCTTAAGTGTACAATGGGTGCCGCTATGCCCTCACTCTGGGCATTTATGGGAGGTTCATTAGCTTATGTTTTATCAGAAATTGCTGGAGCTAATGCTCTCCAAGCTCACATCAAGGCCCAAGCATTTGATATTGAGGAAGCTAAAGCAAAGCTACAAGAAGGAGATTCTCTTCAGAGAGTTGCTCTTGAAAATCAGCTTTCCACGGAAACTCAAAACCTAGAGTTTGTTAAAAAAAGAAAGGGGTGGATGTATGCCGTTGGTGCCATATATTTAGCCGCTACAACTTTAGCAATCCTTGAAGCTGCAGCAGTTATTGCTTCCTTAGGAACCTATACTGGTCTCGGAGGATGTCAAGGATACGGAAAAACGACAGTTGCAAATGGAATTGTCAGAGGTCTCATACTGACCGCATTCCTCGGCGGAAGCTTAAAGGCTGCAGGAACTGGTGGAACAATTTCTGCTATTGGAGGACTGGGGAGTTCTCTTCTTCTGATCACACCAGTAACAGAATTTATGGACAAAATCGTTGGATTTTTTTTAGAAGATCCAGTCGGACGAAGTATAACATTTGGAGTGTTTACATTACTAACCACTAGCACGATTATAGATCTAGAAATGACTCAAGGGACGATTGAAAAAAATATTGCAGATATCAACCTTGTCCTTAGAACTCAATATCCAGCTCCCACTCCATCTGGGTTAGTTACTGGTCCCAGTGCGGAATCCACAGGAAGTAGCATCTCAACAATCGCAACTAACAGTAGATTGAAAAAATTAGAAGGTTTTTACGCCGTAGCCCCAGTTCCATGCGCCTCGAATTCGGGATCAAGTTTTTCACTTAACTCCGCTAATTGTAAAAAACCGATGAAGGTGAATCGTCCTAATTTGAATTTTGGATTGACTGACAATTTTCTTCAAAGTGTAGTCAACACCACAGGTGATTACACGGAAGCACTTGCCTCTGGAAATATGGCAAGGGCCGAAGTTCTTGGAGGATCACTTTCAAACATGGCTGGTCGATTAAAACTAGAAAAAGAGAAAGCACTTAAAAAGTACAACCAAGTTGCAAAAGAAAAGAATAAAAAAATACTAGATTTTGATAAAGAGGTTAAAGCTTTATCAGAAAGCATATCTGGAAAATTATCTAAATCTCTTGCCTCTCAAGGGATTGATACAAAAAATATGATGAAGGAATCGACAGGGACAGACAAAAAACCAGTAGCTTCAATCAGTGCCGCAACTCCAGTTTCAGCTGCACCAGAGGTTCCGGTTGCTGACCTGGCCACGCCTTCTGAACCACCGACTGAAGAAACTGCTGCTGCACCGACTCCTACACTTGAGGAGAGTCTTGAAAACTTTGAGACCAATGAAAGCGATATATCCCCTGAAAAACAGGTCTCAATTTTTAAGCAGGTTTCTAACCGCTATATTTTAAATTACAACCGATTTTTCAGAGAAGAAGCCCCGGTCGTTGAACCGGTTAAAGATGAGCCTGTGACGCAGTCCGCAAAGTAGCTCCTGATTTTATCCCATTGCCGCCCTAGGTGAGCTGTGTTATTTTCCCAGCGACATTTATTTTAAAATATTTCATCTCGCTCATGGCAATTGTGTCCATGGGCTTAATTATAATCCAGGAGGAAATATGATCTACGAAACGGCTTTCGTCGTTCGCCCAGACGCATCTGAAGAAGTTGTGTCTTCCATCAAGAACTCCCTTGCTGAAACTTTTAAAGCTTTCGGCGCTGAAGTTCTTGTTACTGATTCTTGGGGAGTGAAGACATTCGCTCAACCTACAGAGTCTGGCCTTAAAAAAGGTGCTTACCACTATTTCATGTACAAAGGTGCTGGTGACCTTAACGCAGAAATCGAGCGTAAGTTCCGTATTAACGAAAATCTTGTTCGTCATTTAATTATTAAGCTAGGTGAAGATAAGCACCAAGCTGAAATCGTTAAGGAATACAAGAACCCAAATCACACTCAAGCTGCTCAAATTGATGATGAGTTTGCTGGTGGTGAAGACAAAGACAAGAAAATGCACTCTAAGCGCAAGTCTTGTTGGTTTTCTGCTAAGAAAACTTCACCAGATTGGAAAGATCCAAAATCTTATTCATGGCTAGTAAACGAGTTCGGAAAAATTTCTCCATCTCGTATCACTGGTTTGACTCCGACTTTCCAGCGTCGTGCAAACGAAGCTATTAAGCGTGGTCGTAACATGCTTCTTATCAGCTACCAATCTAACGAAACTGCTCGTTAATTGTTGGAGTATTAAACTGGTATGAACACTGAAGTAATGCAGCCACCACAACTCACAATAGGAAGACTCCTTTTATTAGGGGCCTCTTCTGTGATTTTGTGTATAAGCTTTATTATGTCTGTGTTTGCTCCTTTTCCGCTTGCTCTTGCCATTACAATGTATGGAAGAGTGAAGGGGTACCTCGTTGGTCTGGCAGGACTTGTTTTAAGTTTTGTCTTCGCCGGCTCGGTTTATGGAGACTACACCCTGTTTGGATTTTATTTTTGTGTTTTAGTTTTTGGAATTGGAATTGCCGAGATTGTTTTACGAGGCATCCTCCCCGTTAAAGGATTAGTTATTTTTGGTATCGGATTTTTTGTCACGATTGCCACTAGTTTCATCCTTATGATGAATTCCATGAAAACGACGCCTCAACAATTTATCCTAGAACAGATTGAGAAAAGCGCGGATAAAATTGCCGAGCAGAAAAAAGCAGTGGAAATGAGTGGCGACAAAGATGCTATTCAGGTTCTTCAACTTTTAGATCGCCCAGATCTACTGGCGAAAGAAATGATTGAATCATTTCCTAGTTATTTATTTATGGGTGTTTTTATTATGCTTTGGTTCAATATGTTTCTCGTTCTCAAGAGTCGAAGACTTTTGTTTTCTGGAACAGATTATCCGTTTGATGAAAAATGTTTGTTAAATTTCAAGGTACCTTTTGGATTTGTATTGGTTTTGGCACTGGGGCTTAGTTTAGCTCTTTTTGGTGAGAAATTAGGACCTTTTCCATTTGAGATTTTGGGTTTTACGATTATCAAATGCCTTGGGATTTTTTATTTCTTTCAGGGGTTTGGTGTGTTTAGTGACATGCTCAATTTTCTTGGGGTCACAGGCTTTTTCAGATCTCTGCTCGTGATGATCACTCTCTTCATGGCAAGCTATCTCATTGCAGTCGCTGGTTTATTTGATAATTGGTTTGATTTTAGAAAGTATTTTGTAAAACGTAATATTGAAGATTAATTTAGGAGAACCATATGAAAGTCATCCTTACTGAAAAAGTTAAGGCTTTAGGAACAATCGGAGAAATCGTTAACGTTTCTGCCGGATTTGCTCGTAACTTCTTATTCCCAAAAAAATTCGCTATTCTTGCTGACGAAAAGAACTCAAACGTTCTTAAAGATAAGCAAAAAGCTCTAGCAAAGAAAATTTCTGCTGAAAAAGATGCAGCACTTGCTGTTAAGAAAAAACTAGAAGGTGTTACTGTTGAATTGATCAAAAAAGTCGGTGCAAACGGTCGTCTTTTTGGTGCAGTTACATCTCAAGAAATCGTGAAAGAAGTAGAAAAACTAGGGGTTTCTCTAGAGCGTCGTCTCCTTCAGTTCGATGGATCAATTAAGTCCCTTGGAACTTACGATGTAAAAGCGAAGCTTTTTAATGATGTCGTTGCAAACTTTAAACTTAAAGTTGCAATTGATGCTGCTATGGCAGAAGAACTTAAAAAGCAACAAGCTGAAGCTCAGAAAAGAAATGCTGAGAAAAAAGCTAAAGCTGAAGCTGCAAAAGCTGCTGAAGCCGCTGCTGCTGCAGAAGCTGCAAACGAAGAGTAATTCTTATTTACAGAGGAAGGGAATTAACACCCTTCCTCTGTCTTTTCCGTCCTAACTTCTTTTGACTCCCAAATTTATTCCTACCTCGACAATACGCACATGGTGTAAAGTCTTCTCATATCGATATTTAGATTTTGGAGAAGCTTCTTATGGCACAAGAGAATCGTAATGAATTACCTCATGACCTTGGGGCCGAAAAAGCATTACTTGGGTGTTTGCTCATTGATAACTCAAGTTTCGATGAAATTTCCGATATTAATCTAGAGGCAACGGATTTTTATCATCCCCAATATGGAGTGATTTTTCAGTCGATAAAAGATCTCTATATGGAAGGGATGCCATTTGATATCGTAACGGTCTCTAGTAAGCTTAACGATCACGGTAAGCTTGAAAGAGTTGGTGGTCAGAATGCTCTTGTCACTATTTGTGATGAGGTTGGTTCAGCTGCTAACGTCGAATACTACGCTCGCCTTATTAAAGAAAAAAGCATGCTTCGAGAAGTTGTGAGAACGGCGACGAGAGTTGCTCAAACGGGAACTGGTTTCACTGGGGACGTTGCTGACTTTTTGCAAGAAGTAGAGGCGAGTTTTTTTAAACTAACTGCCCAGACGAAAAATAATAAAATGATTCCTCTTAAGCAGGCACTTTATGAAAACTTAAAGGAGCTTGAAAAACCTGCTCGCGCGAAAGGCGAGATCATGGGAGTTTCTACTGGCTTTCAGTCCATTGATAGGCAGCTTCTTGGACTTCAACCAGGGCAATTGGTTCTTATTGCTGCAAGACCTGGTATGGGGAAAACGGCTCTCGCTCTTAACTGGGCAGTGGCAGCAGCGAAACAAACCAATATGGCAGTGGCCGTCTTTTCTTACGAGATGATGTACGCAGAACTATCGATGCGTCTTTTAGCTTCAGAGGCATGCATTGATTCTAGAAAGTTAAAAACAAAAGAATTTAACGAAATTGATCTGAGATCTATTTCAAATGCCATTCAGAAATTATCAAATTTAAAATTATATATTAATGATTCTGGCTCTACGAATCTTATGGATATTAGATCCTACTGCCGAAAACTAAAAGCGGAACAGGGTCTTGCGATGATTATTGTAGATTATTTACAGATCATGCCTATGCATATTAAAAAGCAAAATCGTGAACAAGAAATCGCTGAGCTTTCCCGTGGCTTTAAAATGCTCGCCAATGAACTTGAAATTCCTGTCGTTGCACTTTCTCAGTTGAACAGAACGGCTGCTTCAAGAACTGATAGGCGTCCACAACTTCAAGATCTAAGAGAGTCAGGATCCCTTGAACAAGATGCGAACATTGTATGTCTTATTCACCGAGAGGATTATTATGATCCGCAGACGGCGAAAAAGGGTATCGCTGAGGTTATCATCGCCAAGAACCGTAACGGTGAGCCTGGAACAGTAGAGCTTTCTTGGATTGGATCTCAGACTAAGTTTGCTGATATTGCCTCCCAAGGTAAGGCCGAAAGCTAGATGATTTTTTCACGCTTTAAGTGGAATGATTCATCGATCCTTGAGCTTAGAAAACCTAAGAGTGCTTTTGTTTATTATCGCACGACAAGATTTAATCTTCTGACAGGTTTTCCAGAAACTTATTCTCTCGATTTATTTTTGAAAAGATTGGAAACACTACAAATTCAAAGTAAGGTTGAAAAGCCTACTGTTTTCCATTTTTATTATGAATTAGGTCTCATCCTTCAAGGTCTTGGCCATACAGTGGATGATAACACTCCATTAGCTGTAGAAATAAATTTTGAATCAAAAAAGATAATCAAGTCACCTAAGAGTAAAATATCTTCCCTCAAATTAAAGTCTATTGAGCGACCTACTTGGACTGAGTACAAAAATTCTTTCCATCACATTCAAGAGGAGCTCTTAGAAGGAAATTGTTATCAAGTAAATCTCACTTTCCCTTTTGATTTTGAGACTGAAGACTTGATTGATCCTAGAGATTTAGCTGATTTCTTTTTTTCAAGAAATCATTTAAGTGCGTTTGCTCACTGTACTTATTTAGGTGAGGAAATGATTTTAAGTAATTCACCAGAGTGCCTATTTCAGTATCAAGATAATAAAATGTATACCATGCCTATAAAGGGCACAGTGAAAGTCGGTATTGATTGGAAAGAGGAGTGGAAGAAGCTTGGTAAAAACCTCAAAGAAGAGGGAGAACTCAATATGATTACAGATCTTTTAAAGAATGATCTTAATCGATTGGAGTATCCGAGAGCGAAAATTATAAAAGCTCGGGCACCCATTCTTGTCCCAGGACTTTTGCATCAATGCTCTCTTCTGTCAGTTCACCTTGAAAATCCACTCTCGTTGTTAAAAACCTTAGAATGTCTTTTTCCAGGAGGAAGTGTTACCGGTGCACCGAAGAAAAGAGTCATGCAAATTATTCAACAGGTGGAGCGATTTCAGCGAGGTATTTATTGCGGATCGACTCTTCTCTGTTATGGGGATAAAAAAGTCGCAAGTATAAATATTCGAACAGCCTCGATTAATTTAAATGATAAACTTTGGAGATATGGGGCCGGTGGGGGGGTGACCTTGCTTTCTAAACCAGTTCAAGAATTTCAAGAAATGGAGTCTAAGGTATCTAGTTTTCTAACATCTCTCCATGTTCCAGGTTATCCCCCGGTATAAGTGTAGTGATTTCATCGGCTTAACTGCGTTCCTTTAAGAATCTCCTAACATCATCTTACATTTACCAAGTGTCACATTGACTTAGTTTTTCTTTGAAAGATACGCTCTGTTGCATGTGTTACCAAATGGATATTGGTGACCAACTGTTCAAGGAGTTGAGAATGGCAGATAATATTCAGACCACGAATGGTTCTGATGAAAAAAACGGGAAAGTAAGCTTGGAAGTGCTTGCTAAGATGACTGGTTTCCCTGTTGAAGTTATCAAAGATGAAATTTTTAGAGGTGAGGCGAGTGATCAAATATCTCTCGAATCTCTAAGAACTGCTATGCTTTCGTACATTGATTCCACAATGCTCATCAATGATCAAAAATAGAAAAAGCCCCGTCCTGACGGGGCTTTTTTTTATTCCTCTTGAAATATATTTCATAACGTTTTCCGACAAAATTAATACATTAAATCAATAACTTAAGTTCATCGTTTAAATTCCGATACTTTATCCATACAGACTATTTGTTCGAGGATGCATTATGGATATTTCAACAGTCATAGG
>CAMAYW010000113.1 GCA_945862475.1 Bacteriovorax stolpii | reverse complement strand
AAAGATCACTCTGTCGATCGAGGTGAAATCAACATTCCTGACAAAGATCTTTCGGATCAAGTCATTCAGTTCCTTAAAGAGTGTAAACAAAAGGGTGAATCAGCAGGTGGAATCGTAACTCTTTCTATTTTAAATTCTCCACCGGGTCTGGGTGAGCCCGTCTTTGATAAATTGAAAGCAGATTTTGCAAAAGCGATGCTCTCACTACCAGCTTGCATTGGAATGAGTGTATCGTCTGGTTTTGAACTTGCTAAAATACCTGGGAGTCAGATGTCTTCAGATTCAAAAAATTTTGGAGGTATGGAAGGTGGGATTTCAAATGGAGAAGAAATTCTTTTAAAGATGGCATTTAAGGCCCCTTCTACAATCGGAGAGAAAGCGAAAGAAGGAAGGCATGATCCTTGTATTTTACCACGTGTTGTCCCAGTAGTTGAGGCGATGGCAAAGATCGTCATTGCCGATCATTACTTGAGGCACTCTGCTTACGAGACTTTTCGGCCTTAAGATAGGCATCAGTTAATGCGATTAGGGCTTCAGCTTTTTTCTTTAGTGACTCCAAGGGTGCATTGATTTCAGCGGGAGTTAGAATTTGATTTTCTAGATCTTTCCACTTCCAAAATTTACCATTATGGAAAGCTCCCTCTACATTTGCTATTATTCCCGAACTATTCATCGCAATTGAGGACTCAGAAAACATATCCTCACCAAACTTAAGATAGGTCTGATTAGAAAGAGCAAGATGATAAAGTGTCGGAAAGATGTCTTCATGAGAGCCAAATTTTTTTGAATCATAATCCTTCGGTCGATATTCTTTTGGAATTGATAGGTAAAAAGGTACCGCGTACCTTTTGAACTCTTGGTCTTGATCGACTCCCTTCGTGATCCAATAGCTATGATCTCCCGTAAGAGCAACAATGGTATTCTCATTAAGGGATGAGGTGTTAATGCGATCAAGGAATTCGGCCATTTTTTGATTACCATACTGAAGGCCAAGGAATCTTTTAGAGGCAAGATCTTTATCTACTGTCAAACCATTCAGAAAATCGCTCGTCATCTCAATTGGTTTCGCTTGATAGGATGAGGGGTATTCAAACGGAGGATGATTAGAAGTCGTAAGGACAAAAAAGAATTGTGGTTTTGTCGCCGTTCTAAGCTGCTCATCGATAAATGAGTAAAGATATTCATCAAAAATGCCCCACTCATTACCAAGATCTTTTTCCGAAAAATTATTTAATTCTGGCATCGCCTCTTTGATTTCATCGGCGCCCCAAAGTTTTTGATAACCCTGGATTTTTAAAAATTTGCCTAAATTTCTCCACCCAAGTTTACCACCATAAACAAAGTGAGTTTCATATCCACTTTCCTGGAAAGGTTTCTGACCGGATGAATCCAGAGAAGTCTTCATATATTCAGATTCAGATAAAAATCTGGCACCTGGTCTAATAACTTGAGAGGTAGCCACAGACACAATACTTCCAATTGTTCCATTTTCTGCTGGAAGAAAGTTTTTGAATAAAATACCTTTCTGAAAGTGGTCTTTAAGATCTCCTAACAATTGAAACTTTTCAGAATCAGCATGATTCCAATATGTACCAAAGCTTTCCATGACCACCAACACCACGTGAGGAGGCCTGGATTTTAAAAAAGAGTTTTCTTTAGTCTTGTGCTTTAGGGCCCGGGTGATATCTCGCTCTGAAGGAATTTCATTCCTTAGCTCCTTATATGCTTCTTTCCAATCTTGAAATCCATATTTTTTAATATAATCAAAATTGTCTTTCCCAAAAGTTTTTCTAATTTTAATCGCGCGATTCAAAGTCAGGGCGCCATTAAGAGCAATTTCATTTACAAAATCATTCCGAGAAATATGGGCATCTTCAATAGATAAAGGTAAACGAGTAAAATTTCCACGACCAAAAAATGCTAGTAGAATTAAACCGAGAACAAAGGTTGCAGGCATTTTCCAAGAAAAAGTTTTAGCTTTTATATCAAAGTCAAATGGAGAAAAAAGAAATTTAACAAATCGGTAAATAGCTAGGTGAATGATAGACAAAAGAATAAACCAAAAAACAACACTATAGTTTTTATAAATGCTAATGAGAAGAGCAGTTGTATCATCTTCAAAAAATCCAAAAAACAGTACATTCAAATGATCTTGAAAGTAAGAATAAAATCCAAAATCAAATATCAGTAACCACAACAGAAGATAATTTCCAAAAACTAAAAAAATCAAATTCAAAAAGCGAATCATCTTTATGGGAAATTTCCCAGGTAGGAAATAACCTAAGTTGAGAAGAATAAAAGGGATGATATTAATGTAGGCAATAGGTATCAAATCGAAGCGTAGCCCTAGGAAAAAGGCTTTTTTCAAATCAGAAGAAAATAACGCTAATGTTTTTAATTCACCGAAATTAAGAGCAAAGAAAACTCTTCCTAGACTCATAAAAAGAAGAGAGATACAAAACAATAGACAAAGATTTTTAAGCCAACGCCAGTAGTAATTTCTTAGAGATAAATTCATATCAATGCCTCAGGATTATTAAGTCTATCAATTTTCTTTATTGATTGACAATTACTCCTCTTCAGCATCATCTCCAAACATTAAATTTCTTTCAAAGTCTTCAGGTTTCGTTGCATTTGATCTGGCCTCTTCCATGGTAATGAGACCTTGCTTATAAAGCTTGGTTATATGTTGATCAAAACTCTGTGCACCTGAACCAGACTTTCCACTACCTTTTTCAATGAAGGTATAAATTTCTTTTGTCTTTAAGGGATCCATGATGGATTCCCGAATTCCAGGATTATTAATCATGATTTCCTGAGCAGCGACCCTTCCCTTTCCATCCGTCGTTTTTAATAGTCTCTGAGAAATCGTTGCATGAAGGTTATCTGCTAATCTTGTCCTGACAACATTCTGTTCCTCGGGAGGAAACATTGAAATCAAACGCCCAATGGTACTAAGAGCATCAGTTGTATGAACAGTTCCAAAAACCAAGTGCCCAGTTTCAGCTGCCTTAATGGCAATAGAGATGGTCTCAGCATCTCGCATTTCACCAATAAGAATAATATCTGGATCCTGTCTTAATGCTGATCTTAATGCAGAGTTAAAATCACTCGTATCTTGGCCAATTTCTCTTTGAGTTATTCTCGCCTTAATTGGTGTGTGAACATATTCGACTGGATCCTCTAAGGTCAAAACATGAACTGCCGACGTTCTATTAATATAATTAATCATCGCGGCCAGAGTTGATGACTTACCAGAACCTGTTGCACCAGTGACAAGAACGAGCCCAGCATTAGCAGCGGCAATTTTATTAATAACCGCAGGTAATTTTAATTCTTCAGTCGTAGGTATTTTGTCACTAATGATACGAAGGATAACGCCAAGTTTGCCCTGATATCTCATGATGTTGAAGCGAACTCTACAGACATTGGGGACAGAAAAAGAGCCATCATGCTCCTTCAGTACATCAATTTTCTTTAAAATTTCTGAGTCTTTAATCATCAGAGAACAAATAAGTTTCATATCATCAGTTGTAAGAGGGTCTGATTTTACCTGGATAAGATCCCCTCTTAATCTAAAGCATGGTTTTTCATCTGTTCGGAGATGAATATCACTTGCTCCTGAGTTGGAAGCCGACTTAATGATATTCATGAAAGTTTCTTTGGTGAGTGCCATTTTTTTTCTATTCTTTGAGGTTTATAAGCTTATCGTAATAAATCTTCGTAATCTTAAGGAAACAACGATACCCAACAAGGGCACTCAACTTTACTAATAATTTGAAATCCCGATAACGTCTGTATGTCTCAGTTTTGGAAATCTGAACAAATATTTTTTAATGGTGACGACTACTTCGAGAGTCTTTCTCAAGATATAAATCGGGCCACAAATTTCATCTCTATTGAGATGTACATCTTTAATGATGATGCTCTTGGAAAAAAAATCGCCACTCAGCTTATTATGGCCAAGGAGAGAGGTGTCAAAATTCAAATTATTGTTGATGGAATCGGAAGCTACAGCTTTTTTAATCGGCTCTACGATTTTTTCATAAAGAAAGGGATTCAGATTAAAATTTTTAATCCTCTTCCCTTTTATCACCCCTATTTTGGCAAGATTAGTTTTCTAAAAAAAATGTATGTATTAGGTGCGAGATTATGGAAAATCAATCGAAGAAATCATCGAAAAATTATAACAATTGATCACCATATTATGTATACGGGAAGCTTCAATATCACAGCAGAACACACCTCACTTCATTCAGAGCATCCTTGGATGGACCTTGGCATAAGAGTCGATGGAGATCACGTAAAATTTGCCGTTCTTAATTTTAAAAAAGTTTGGAATATCAGGGACTATTTTAAGTTTAAACGTCAAAACAAACAAAACCTCATATTGAATTGGCGTCAAACTCCACTAAGACTTAATCAGACAATATTCATGAAAAGATTTTTTTATAAAAACTTTATTCAGCGTGTGCAAAAAGCTCAAAAACGAATTTGGCTTATGACTCCTTATTTCATCCCAAAGCGCCGCCTTATCCGAGCGCTAGGAAAAGCTGCACAAAGAGGTGTTGACGTAAGAATTATCATATCTCAAAAAACAGATGTAAAATTTTTTAAATGGCTTCAATATTTCTACTATGATTACTTATTGAAAAAAGGTGCAAAAGTTTATCAATACACCGATTCAGTTCTTCACGCCAAAAATTATATTATTGACGATTTTATGACAATTGGTTCGACCAACTTAAATCACAGAAGTTTTATTCATGACCTAGAAGTTGATATGGAAATACAAGAAGCGATTAATAAAGAGAAGATTGTGGAACATTTCCAAAAATCTTCTGTGACTCAAAAGGAGATCACCCTTGATGGACTAAAACAAAGACCACTTCTAGACAGATTCCTCTCAAGAATATTTTTTCTCATAAAATATTGGTCATAACATGATACTAAAAATACTTTCTTATAACATTCATAAAGGTTTTACCATTGGTAACAGAGATTTTATTCTCGAACAAATTCGACTTGCTCTACGAGAAACCAATGCAGATATTTTGTTTCTTCAAGAAATCTTAGGAGATCATCAAGATAAGAAATGCAAGATACCAGACTGGAAGACAGCAATACAGTTTGAATATATCGCAGATAGTGTATGGTCGCATTTTGCATATGGAAAGAATGCGATCTATCCTGAAGGCCATCACGGAAATGCCATTTTAAGTAAGTTCCCTATCGTAGAATGGCAAAATCAAACGATTTCTACGAACCGATTTGAACAAAGAGGTTTTTTAAAAACAAAGATCATGATTCCGGAAGCAGAGAAAGAAATTATACTCTGTAATACTCATTTAAATCTGACACAAAGAGGACGAGACAAGCAAGTTGAAATGATCATTAAAAATTTATCCAAACACAAAGATTCTGAATGGATGCTAGTGGGTGATTTTAATGACTGGAATAAAAAATTATCTCCGAGGATAGAAACTGCGCTTGATGCGAAGGAAGTTTTTAAAACACTTCATGGCAAGTATCCTCCAACATTTCCTTCTTTCATGCCTGTTTTATCGCTCGACCGATTCTTTGTTCACAATATGAATCCAATCAAGGCGATTTGTCTTAAAGACTCACATTGGAAGAGCCTTTCCGATCATCTTCCACTCTATGTCGAAATTGAGATTTAGATTTAATTAATCGAAAACTTGTGACCTTCACTGAAAGCATAAGTCTTTCCAATGAATCTCAGCTCTTGTCCGTTCACGACAATTCCTGCTCCGTCTGGACATGCGTAAATAATTTTCTTTTTAATTTTTGAATATTTTTTAAAAACAGCATCGTAACGAGATGAATTTTTAAAATGAGGAAAAAAGCAGAAATCAACCAAATTAAGAGCGGATAAATTTTTGATTCCGACCGTGTTTTCATCCCTATCAAAATCTGGATAGGCGGCCATATCGATATTTTCAGTCATCATGATTGCTCCAGCTGATAGCCCGGTTAATATGCCCCCTTTATCTGCAAAAGCTTTCAAGTCTTTTATTAACTTTGCTTTTCGTAGGCTGTGGAGGAAGTAGAATGTATTCCCACCGCCCATGTGGATAGCATCACTTCTCATGACCTCTTGAAACATGATCCTATCGAAAGGCACATCGACCGGAAAATGAATGAATCTATTGATCTTAAATTTCGAATAATGCTTCACAAATACTTTGAATTCTTGCTCAGATAAGTAAGATGACGAAGGAATAAAACTGACGACAGGATTTTTCTTCCCAATTAACTCTATAAAGTTTTTATCGAGCCCTAGATTATCTTTGTCATGGCCACCACTGTAAAAAACAAGTTTCATATCCCCTCACGACATTCTCGAACAATAGAATAGATATTCTGCATGATGTTCTTATGTCGTGGAAGTATTTCATTACTTATTTTTTTCTGATCAGGGTCTAAATTCTGATAACTTGAAAACTCCTGCGCAAGTTGAAATAATTCATCCGCACAGAGTTTTGGTCTCAACTTCTGTACCTTTTGAACAATGTAGGTAATTGAATCCCCAGTCACTCGGTCATACTTATTAATAATTGATGACCTCATCGTAAGTTCAAGTAGTAACTGAGATCTATTCTGATGCGATTCTTTTTCTACAGCAGAAACGAGGGCCATATAGGAGTTCTGAAAACGATTAATTTGTTTTTTTCTTAATTCAGTTAACTTTAAATCACCTTTTTTTGCATAAGAAGACTTAATAACTTCCATGAATTCCATATGCGAAAGCGGAGATTGTCTCGTTAAGTAAAGCTGGGGATACTCTCTGAGAATATCTCGCATACAGAATACTGCGTCTCGCGTAACTCCATCAGCAACCTTGTAAATGCCCTTTCTAGATTTGGCGCGCTCAAAATATGTAAAGGTCTTCCTAAATCGAGTCACAAGATCTTTATGATTTTTTAAAACTAATTCCAGTTGGTTCTTCTTAAATCCAATTTTTTGTATAAGATTTCGTTCTTTGCTCTCAGTAAAGTGCTTATCAAAAAACTTGATAACGTCATGATTCTTGAACTGGGAGAGAGATTTCTTTTTACCTGTAGATAAAAAGTCAGCAATCTGAACAAAACATTGAACGATGTATTTTGCTTTTAATTTTTGTTCTAAAATTGATGTCGAAAATCGTTGAACATCATCATACCGATATTCGGCATGAAATAGTCCGAATTGACGAATAGAACCATAATCAATAATTCCGCCATCCATCAGGATGTTATCTCCATCCCAATCTAGCCAGCAAAAGATATACTCATCTTCAAATTTAGCCGCCGTCTCAGCAAAAGATTTCGCCACTTGGTGTGCGAGATAATAGTATTTTTCTTTATCGTTTTTAAATGTCGTTTGTGAC
>CAMAYW010000112.1 GCA_945862475.1 Bacteriovorax stolpii | reverse complement strand
TAAAACTTGGAGACAGGTTTTCAAATATCATCAGTGAGAATCCTCAAGAATTGAAGCTCCCCCTTCATTATGCACTTGCTCAAGAGGTGAATGCGGTCTTCACGATGAAGGAGATGCTTGTCAATAATACTGGTATTCTTCAATTAGGTTTGGATGGATTCTTTTGTGAAGTTCTTCCAACTCAAGAAAATAATTTCTGCAAGAACCAAGAATTTAAAGTAAACCCTAGAAGAAATATTGATTCTCTTCTCTATCAAAAGTCACTAAGGGAATTGAATCGAACCATCATCGAGAGAAAAGCGAATCTCGCCGTGAGTGTGAGTGAGCAGCTACTCAATGAGTTGATTGATGCCACCATTAAAAATGGATTATGGGATCAAGTCTTAAATGGAAAAGATTTTAAACTCGGCTCTGAGCGCTCCTTTATTCTCGCCGAAGAAAGAGGGGATCTTTTTTCGCTTTATTTAGATATCGTTTATTCACTCAAGGGGAGTGATCGTATTTTAGTTGGGCGCTCTGAACTACGATTTCCTGTTAAGCTCATGATTGCACTCAAGGTGATTGAAATTCAGGATGTTCCGCATTTTGAAATAAGTGTGAAGAAAGTGGCCACTGATGAAAAAATGATCTTGGATGGAATTCCGTCATTAAATCTACCTAGCACCGTTAAAAATGTCCCTCGATTTAAAAAGAAAGTGATGAACTCGATCCTAAAAGAAGTCAAAGCCTTTGAGGGGCAAACGGTGATCGATGTGGAGGTGAAGGAACTTATGGGAACCTACTTCCATCGTTTAGAGCTCTATTCAGATGGCCTCGGAAGAGGAACAGCGACACTCGGATTTAGACTTAAGGAAGAAAAATGAACATTCTATGCTTATTAATTTTATCTTTTATGGGCGTAAATGCTTTCGCTGCAAAAGTTCAATGTTTGACCTCTGACCATAAGGTTCAATTACAGCTTAATTCTAAGAACGAAATTCTGGTGCTGATCAACCAGGAGTCAGTGATTGCCGATGGCATATTAACTAATGACGAAGTGGATGTTGTTGCCAAATTTCAGACTTTTGGAGAGATGACCCTCTTTGCCAAGGTCGGAAAAGTAGACTCCTCAAACTATCTCTTTCTCAAAGGGAAAAGATTTTCCGTCAATTGCCGTTAAATTGATTCACGAAACTATTCCTGTCGATTAAAATAAACGGGTTAAAGGAGAACCTATGGCCCGTATCACGGTAGCACCAGCTGACCAATTAAAAGAATTAAAGCGCGGAGTGTTTGAGATCCTGCCTGAAGAGGAACTCTTAAAAAAACTCACGAAGTCTTTCGAAAAGCAAAAACCTCTCGTCGTAAAATTTGGGGCCGATCCCTCAAGACCCGACATTCATCTTGGCCATACAGTGGTTCTTCAAAAATTAAAACTCCTCCAAGATTTTGGACATGAGATTTATTTTTTAATTGGTGATTATACAGCTCAAATAGGGGACCCAACTGGCAAAAATAAAACTCGTCCCATTCTCACCGCAGATGAAGTGATGAAGAATGCTCAGACCTACAAAGAGCAAGTAGGAAAAGTTTTAGACATGACTAAAACCCATGTCGTTTTTAATAAAGACTGGCTTGGAAAGTTTTCTGGACTTGATCTTATTCAGTTGATGTCTAAGGCCACTGTAGGAGCGATCCTACAGCGTGATGATTTTAATAAACGTTACACGAATTCTGAGGCGATTTATCTTCATGAGTTTGTTTATCCCATTCTTCAGGGATTCGATTCAGTACACTTAAAAGCAGATCTTGAGCTAGGTGGGACTGATCAAACCTTTAATCTGATGATGGGAAGGCATCTTCAGCATGCTTATGATCAAGAAGCTCAATGTATTCTCACCATGCCACTCATTGAGGGAACGGATGGTGTTCATAAGATGTCAAAATCGATGGATAACTATATCGCTCTTACTGACACTCCAACCAATATGTTTGGAAAGCTCATGTCGATTTCTGATGAGCTTATGAAAAAATATTATCTTCTTCTCTCTAGGCGTCCCTCAAAAGAAGTGGATGAGATCATTGGTGGTATTACTTCTGGCTCTCTCCATCCCATGGAAGCAAAGAAAACTCTCGCTGCTGAAATCACGGGTTATTATCATGGTGAATCGAGTGGCAAAGAGGAACGAGAAAAATTTGAGGCCCGCTTTTCAAAAAAGCAAATTCCTGATGATATCCAAACCATTTCGAAAGCTTCAGGAGTGATTCATCTTTTAGATCTCTTTGTTGAATTACAGCTGATTAAATCAAAGTCTGAGGGAAGGCGTCTTATTCAGCAAAATGCTGTGAAAGCAAATTTTGAAAACCATACGTCTGAGACTCTTAACCTTGAAAAAGGTCAAGAGGTGATATTGAAGATTGGAAAATTAAGAATGCTAAAACTGATCGGCGAGTAATTAGTAACTCGCCGTACTTTTAATATTTTTTATAATTTCTACAGAGGCACTCGTCCCTAATCTCGTGGCACCGGCCTCGATCATATGTCTCGCTGTTTCTGCATCTCTAATTCCGCCACTGGCCTTCACCCCTAAGTTTCCAACAATGGATCTCATGAGTTTAACGTCCTCTATAGTTGCTCCACCCGTTGAAAAACCTGTCGAGGTTTTCACAAAATCAACTCCAGCTTTCACTGCTAATTCACAGGCCTTTCGTTTTTCATCTTCGGTTAATAAACATGTTTCAAGAATCACTTTCAAGAGGGCCCCTTGCTGATGAGTTACTCTTGCAAGTGAAGACATGTCATCCAAGACATATTGCCAGTCTTGAGATTTAATCGCAGAAATATTGATCACCATATCAATTTCACTCGCTCCCTCTGTGACTGCTTTCATCGCTTCAAAGCGTTTGGTTTCCATTGTTGAGGCCCCAAGTGGAAATCCTACAACTGTACAAACCTTCACTGAGCTTCCATTTAATAGAGAGACCGCTTTTTTAACAAAGTAAGAATTCACACAGACAGAGAAGAATTCATACTCACGGGCCTCAGCACAGAGTTTTTCAATTTGGGAAGCGGTGGTATCAGCTTTTAGAGCGGTGTGATCAATATATTTATTTATGTTCATTATTAAACCTTAGGAATCATCGTGTTTTGTACAATTGTTCGGTTGGAATGCGCCTCTAGAAATGTAAGAGCGTCAGGATACATTTTTAATGAAATGATTTCTCGAAAATTGGCCCAATCAAGAAAGGAATAAAGAGTCATGGTTATAAAATTCCATTCCTTCAGTCCATTTTCTCTCATATAGGGAGTCATGTACTGAATGACAGAATCGACTCTTTCTTTTTGCCTACTCATGTACATATAAGGTTCATCTATATTAAGACCAGATCTCTTCATGAGAAGAAGGGCCACTCCAGAATTCATCGCTCCATCTAAGGCCGTCAACGTATTCTCATCTTCCCAGGTCATGTTATGAAGTTTATGCATGATATTTAAATAATTAAAAATCTGTCGTGAATCCCAGATACGTCTGTCACCATCAAGGAGAACTGGTATCTGATTGACGGGATTCATTTTATTTAAAGTGATAGCATCCTCAGTTTCAAAGATATTAAGTTCCTTAAACTCGTAAGGTGTATTTTCCATCAGGAGACGAATGCGTCTCACAAACGGGGAGGTTTTCGAACCAAAAAGGGTATAGGCCATGGGATCTCCTTAGGAACACATTTTAAGGACTGGCCGCTACTTTTACAACACTGACAAAAGATTAGACAGCAAAAGCCCCTTAACTAACCAAAATCACTCTAGAGGTTTTGGCATCAATCTTGGATGTACTAGGTCAAACTATGTTCAATTCCTTTAAGGGGGGAAATATGAAAACTTTATTACACGGGGTACTTTTTGGATTACTTATTTTAGGTGCTGTTGGATGCGGTAAAGATAATAGTAGTGGAAACAGTAACAACAGATACACAAGCCTTTATAACAATGGTCTCTCGATTGATAATCGCCAAGTGATTGATAAAGTCAGGGCCTGGTATGATGGAGTCGCTGAAGGGCAATTAGTAACAGGTTTAAGAACAGTCGTAAGAACTGAACTAACTTATAACACGGCCCCAAATTGTGTTGAGAAGAAGTTTCTCGGTATTCCATATACCCATTGTACTTATGATGGATCCGCTACAAGTCAGAACGAAATTTCTCGAAATGTGGTGAACCTCGTTCAAGACGGTCGTGCCTTAAATGCGAAAGGAAATACGGAGCTTGCGAGTATCTTCAATGGATCACAGGGAACACTTGTAAACGCTATTGATGTAAGTCCAAGCCGAAGTGAGTTAACTTTCCTAAACTCAAATGGGTCTGTGGTCACTTTCACGATTGATAGAAATGTTCACTCTTTAGCTAACCCAATTAAAAAGAGTCAAACATCCCAAAATAGTCGTAAGGATGTGGTCGTGAACGTTTTCTAGTCTAAGCTGATTAAAATTCAACTTCTTAGAAGGGCGGCCTTAGGCTGCCCTTCTTTTTTAGTCAGGTTTAGTCCCTTTGTCTCAATCTTTTTTAATGCAATCAATCTCCAAAAATTCCCAACTTAAGTTATTCTATTTAGAGCGTTCATTTATCTCTCAAGATGGAGACTATTTTATGGGTTATTACAAAGCAGACATTCGGGACATTGAATTTAACTTAACTGAACTTTTAAAGGTTCATGGATGGAATGATTTCGGCCTGGAGGAAAATGATATTAAAGGCATCCTTTCTGAGTATAACAAATACGTAGAGAATGAAGTCTTTCCTTCTAGAGAACCTTCAGATCATGTGGGCGTTAAGCATGTTAATGGGAAAGTCATCGTTCCTGAAGTTCTCCAAAATATAACGAAATCATATTATGCAAATGGTTGGTTTGCTCTTGGTCTTCCAGCTGATATTGGCGGAACTCCTGTTCCAGAGGCGCTTTATGTTGCGTGTATGTCGCTAGCAACTGGAGCTAACGTTGCGTGGATGATGTATCCGGGTCTATCTCGAGCGGCCATGAATGTGGTGAATCTTAAGGGTAATGATTTTATGAAAACTCACATCGTTCCAAAGATGATGGAAGGAAAGTGGGGCGGAACGATGTGCTTAACAGAACCAAGTGCAGGGTCTGACGTAGGGTCTCTTCGCTCAACGGCGCAGCCACTTGGAAATGGTCTTTACTCCATTAAGGGAACAAAGATTTTTATTTCTTCTGGTGAATCTGATCTCTACGAAAATAATATTCACCTCGTTCTTGCCCGCACACCAGGGGGCGAAGCGGGAACTAAAGGGATCTCTCTTTTTGTAGTTCCAAGATTTAAAATTAATCCAGATGGTTCAATGGGAGCATCAAACAATGTTGTGTGTTCAAAAATTGAACACAAGATGGGGATTCACGCTTCAGCAACTTGTGAACTTCAATTTGGTTCAGATGGTGAGACTCAAGGTTGGCTCATTGGAGATGAATTCGAAGGTATGGCGACGATGTTTATCATGATGAATGAAGCTCGTCTCTATTGTGGAATTCAAGGAGAGTCTCAAGCTAACTTAGCTTACATGATGGCGGAAAAATATACGAAAGAGCGCTCACAATTTGGAAAAGAAATCATTCATCACCCAGACGTCAGAAGAAATCTTCTTCGTATGCGTGCCTTGTCTCGCGGAATGAGGGCACTGTGTCTTTATACGGCAAATCTTTTTAATAAGGCCCAAAAAGATCATAAAGAAGAAGCTCTCATAGGCCTTCTCACTCCTATTTGTAAGGCGTATTGTTCAGAACAAGGATTTAATGTTTCTTCTTCTGCACTCCAAGCTCATGGTGGTTACGGTTATTGTACTGAATACGGAGTAGAGCAATTTGTTCGCGATACTCAGATTGCGATGATTTACGAGGGAACAAACGGTATTCAAGCGATCGACTTCGTGATGAGAAAAATTTTAAAAGATGGTGGAAAAACTCTCACTGCTCTTTCTCAAGAAATTGTTGCTTCCGTGCAAGCTCTTGATGACGGAAGATTTAAAAAAGAAAAAGAACTCTTTCAAAAAGTTCTTATGAGTGCACAGACAGTTATGCAGCAAATTTCTGGTTACGCTAAAAATAACCAATATAATTTAATTCTTCAGAACTGTACTGATTTTCTCACCTTTGCTTCTCAAATGGTAGTTGCTTGGAGACTTCTTGAGTCGGCCGTTTTATCTGCTCATAAAATGGAAACAGCAAATCCTGAGGATAAGAAATATTACGAATCAAAAGTGACTGATTTTAAAGTTTATTGCTCACAGTACTTGATTCATAATCTCTCGATTGCAAAAACAATTTCCGACTTTGATCAGGATATGACAACGCTAGAGATTTGATACTTATCATGTTAAGATAGGTGTAATTTAAATTTAAAAGGTTACACCGTGCTAAAACAAAAAGTCTATGAGCTGGCCCAGAAGTTTTCTGGGTCAACTCATGGCAGTTCCGATTACGACAAAGATTCTATTTTTGTCAGAGGTAGTAGTGATAGGGAGTATGTTCCTTATTCTTTCCTTCAAAAAGAATTGCCAGAAATTGATGGGATTTACAAATTAAAGTCAGAAGGATTTGTTTTCAGTTCTTATGACTTTTTAGAAATAAATGAATTCGATCAATGGTATCAAAACCAATTTAATAAACGTCTCTCTAGTAAAGTCATGAAGAATCTAGGTATTCTTCATCTCCCTGATCAGAAATCTATTTTTGATACAGTTGAAGTTGTCCATCAAACCTTTCAAATTCTTAAAGATCATAAAGTTTTGATGAATGGTAAGAACTTACCTATTCAATTAGGTGAGTGGTATTCAAAAATTATTTTTGGACTTCATCAAATAAAGTCCTCTTCTCAGCGTGGTTTTGATTTTAAAACGGAAGAGGGTAAAGTTGTGGAAGTGAAAGTTCACTGGCATGACTCAACTTCGCCAAAGGGTGTGAAGATCAAGAAGTCCCTCGCAGAACTTTCTGATTATTGCATCATCATGTATGTCGCAAAAAACTTTACCATCAGAGATATTCTTTTTTTAGATTCAGAATTTATTTTGAGAAAGTTCGATACAAAAGGGCACACGATTTTTTTAAAGGATCAAGATGTCGCGGGCTACTTTTTTAGTAAGTCAGATAAACATTTTGATAAAGTCGTTAATAAAACGGCCCTCTTAAAGTTTGCAAGTCCAACTCTTGCCATGAAACTTGAGGACCGTCTTAAGTAATTTCTAATAAAGCGAATACTCTGCTAAGCGGCACTCAATGTCTCCGTTGTGGAGGATGTGCCTCTTCGCTGTCTTGAGTCCTACCACCTTAAGCATCTCTAGATTACCCGTAAAGAGCGCAGCTCTGTGACCTTTAAAGTGATGCTTCCAATGATCCCCAAGACCTTT
>CAMAYW010000111.1 GCA_945862475.1 Bacteriovorax stolpii | reverse complement strand
AATTGTCCTGGAGCTTGGACATGATGAAGTCCACCAGATAGACATAGAACCATATACCCTTCATTCATACTCATGATGATATCTGCCACACCACCTCGGACATTCATGGGTTTTCCAAACTTATCAAGACCATTAGGACGCTTCATCCTTCCTTCTGGTGCGATCATAACCACATCTTCATTTTGAATAGAGGAGAGATAATTCTCCCAAGTCGCATCTTTTTTTCTCGTTATGGAAGCAATATTTGGCACCATTAGTTTCCAAAAGGTTCCAACGATAGGACGATCGAGGGTGATATCTGCACCTGGAATATTGAAATGTCCGGCCAGATGCCAAAGATAGCGAAAGGGAATGATTTGAGAAAACAAAGGTTCAAAAAGAGAGGTATGATTTAAAAAAATCATGAGCCTTATATTTTTCCAAGGGTTCTCTGGGATGGGAGTGAGCCACTGATAGTTGGCCTTATAAAAAATCCAAGAGAAAGTTTTTACAAAAGACAAAATAATAAATGCGATGAGACGCCTCAAGGTTTTTTCTCACTGTTAAATATGTCATAAACGATAAATGACTGGAGATCAGTGGGGTCTCTTAAATACCCTCTAAATGTCATTCCTAATTTTTGCATAACTTTAATACTTGCAATATTTTCAGGCATTGCCTTGGCGATAATACGATTTAATTTAAGCTCTTTAAAACCATAATCGATACAGCATTCTCCTGCCTCTGTAGCGTATCCCATTCCCCAAAAATGTTGAATCAATCTGTACCCTAGATCAACTTCTCCAGTTTCTGGAAAATATTTTAACCCGCACCAACCAATAAATGTACCATCTTTTAAAAATGCCATAAATCGACCCATTCTATGTTGGGTATATTGAGGAATGATTCTTTCCTGAATTAAATTTCTTGCCTCAAAGGGCGAATTAAATTTTTTATCACCAGTATATCGCATGACCTCAGGGTCAGAATTTAACCGATAAAGATTTTCGGCATCTTTGATTAATGCAGGTCTTAGAATGAGTCTTGGTGTCTCAAGCATAGCTTTAGACTAGCCTGAATTAGCATTTCAAGCTACAGTTTTATATGGTTCAGAAAAACTTATCTCTTGTCCTTGCTTTATTGACGATTTCCTTATGGGCAAGTCTTGCGACTTTTGGAAAATTACTACTTCATCTTCCACCTTTTTATATTTTAGGTGCGGCTTTTATTATTGGATCTTTGCCTGGCCTTTTTCATCCTAGGAGAATGTTTCCAGGCTTGAAAACTCTGAGCTGGGGTGTGTTTGGTTACTTTGGATATCACTTTTGCCTTTTTTATGCCTTTAGGCATGCGCCTGTTCTAGAGGCGAATCTTTTAAATTACTTATGGCCGGTTATTCTAGTGCTTATCTCCCCACTTTTTTTTAAAGAATTCAAAATAAAAGCACATAACATTTTTGGTGGAGCTCTCTCGATTTTTGGATGTTTTATTTTGGTGACTGGTTTTTCTTTTGATTTTAAGAAAGATCACCTTTTTGGGTACATCCTCGCTCTTTGTGCTGCTTTTATCTGGCCTATATTTTCTTTGGGGAAAAAAAAATTACCACAAACTTCTATTTGGGCGATTGCTAGTTTTTGTTTTATCTCTGGCTTGTTTTGCTTTTTGACTCACTTTTTGATTGAGCCCAGAGTTGTTTTACAATGGCATGACGCCTGGAAGATTATAGTGATGGGGATAGGCCCGTTTGGGATCGCTTTTTACACATGGGATATTGCCCTAAAGCATGGCGATTCAAGAGTCATTGGAGCACTTTCTTACTTAACTCCAGTCCTATCTACCTTAGGGTTAGTGATATTTACAGATGAGACCTTAAAATCGACAACTTTGATGGCCATGTTCTTAATAATTAGTGGTTCTAGTTTGGGAATTTTGGACTTTTTCCCACGAAAAAGATAAAATACCGATAGGAGCATTCATGAATAGACATTGTTCTATTGAACACAGAGATACAGATGTTTTTATCGCCAATGAGCGAAAAACAAAGTGGGTAACCCTCATTACTCTTTTCACTATGATTGTGGAAATCGTAGTTGGTTACTGGTCTGGATCCATGGCGCTGTTGGCCGATGGGTGGCATATGGCATCTCATACTTTGGCGCTTTTTCTTTCATTGATCGTTTATTACCTCTATCGTCATCCTAGATTCAGACAAAGTTTTACTTTTGGTGGGGGTAAAATCCTCTCTCTAGGTGGATATACAAGCGCTCTTTTTCTCATCCTCATCGCTGGATCTATGATCTATGAGTCCTTTCTTCATTTTTATGAGAAGAGAATTATTCATTATAATGAAGCTCTTGTGGTCGCTGCGATTGGTTTTCTGGTGAATTTAGTTTGTGCCTATATTCTTCACCAAAAAGAAGAGCATCAACATTCTCATCATCATGATGAAAATTGTCATCACCCCAAAAATAAATTGAGTCCACCGGGCCATCATGGTCACTCTCATTCTAACTCGCACTCACACACTCATGATCATAATCATCAGAGTGCCTACATACATATTCTAACCGACGCCTTAACTTCTGTTTTAGCGATATTTGCTTTATTGCTAGGGAAATGGAATGGCTGGCATTGGTTGGATCCTGCTGTTGGAATTTTGGGTGGAGTGGTCGTTTTGAGATGGTCCTTATCTCTTATAAAACAGTCTGGCATGGATTTATTAGATGCTCACGATGAGACGATTGATCGAGATAATCTTGTAAAAAAACTCGAGCTAGATGGATCCAAGGTGATCGATATACATCTCTGGAGATTGGCACCAGGTCAGGTTGGATGTGAAATTATCATTCGAAAAAACCAAGATCAGAAATCTTCCTTTTATCGGAATTTGATCAAGAGTCATTTTAACATTCACCATCTCATCATTGAAGTCGTTTAAAAATGTGGACACCATCTGAAAGAAGAATTTTCCGCTCCTTAAGTAGCGCCTATAAAATTCAAAATTTTCTTGATGAATTGGATTACAATCCCTCAGATGATGCTGCCTCTCCAAGATATATTCTTTTAACTAAAGATGCTCATTGTTTAGAGGGTGGTTTACTTGCAGCGGCCGCCTTAGAGTTTCATGGAAAAAAACCATTGATGATTTCTCTACAAGCTGAAAACGATGATCATCATGTGATTACTGTTTATAAGGATGACAAAGGCTGGGGAAGCCTTTCTAAATCGAATACCACTCTTTTAAGAGGGAGAGATCCTATTTACAAAAGTGTGAGAGAATTGGTGATGAGTTATTTTGAATTTTATTTCAATCTTAAAGGTCAAAAATCTCTTTACGCCTATTCAGATCCTATTAATCTGAATCATTTCAATCATTGGGATTGGCGAACGACAGAAGAGAATTTAGTAGAGATGGGTAAAAGTTTTAATGATATTGATCACTACGAGTTGATTGATCTCACCGAACTGAAAAAACTTCCTAAAGTGAAGAAGAGTTTAGTGGATGCCTGTTTTTTAGGATCAAACCAGGCCGGTCTATATAAAGCTTAAATTGAATTCACTTTCATAAGATGGATTCCCTTAAGGGTTGGGTGACCATCAAATTTTTTTAGATACTCGATGAAGGGTAGTTCTTCAACCTTCCCACTTGTAGAGGCATGTCGAAGAAAGAGTGTTTGGTTCTGTCTAAAAAGAAAACCCTGATGAGAAATATTTTGATGGGTTCCTGCAGCTTCAGTTAAATCCCAGTTTGGGCGAACAAAATTAACCACGGCGCCTGTAGGAATTTTATCTAATATCCCTGGACGTTTCAGTATACTAGAAATAGGAATATAGCTCAGTCTCGCGATTTGATTTTGATATTGATAAGATAGATTTTTTAATTCTAAAATTCGATCCTCTTTAAGCTCAACAGAAGCATCTGGAATCACAATTTGTTGAATTTTGTGAGATCTTAACCATCCTGCAAAATTAATGGTGGCCTCAGCTATTTTTAATTCAGAGACTTCTACAACTTCTTCATTAATCTCACTCATAAAACCATTTTTGACATTTTCAGGAATCCACTGAAGGTCAGTGAAATGATTTCTTTTGAGATAATCGACTTCTCCATTCGTATATCGAATTTGATCTTGGTGGGTCTCAAATTCATTGACTCCACGGCTGAAACTTAACGCCATGACAGTTTCAACATAAGTGGTGCAGTCAAAAGTATCAAATCGATAAAGAGGATCCTGGTCATATCGGCCCTCTTTTCCTTCTCCGAGTGGGCCACCTTTACCGTAGGGGAGTCCTAGAAAGCTTTTGGAAATTTTATCTAATCTCGCTGTTAGATTCTCTTCGAGAGAAAATTTAGACAATATTGCTTCCACATCATCACGTGAGGATGCAAGGCAAGGACCTATAACAAGTAGGAAAAGTATAAATGATTGGAACATTTTCTTGTTCTCTCTCATCAGAGGACTTTCTGTCAAAGAGACTTTTTTCGGACTGAAAAAGATACTTTCTATTGAGATAGTATGTATGGGATTACAATAACTTAGTCCTTTTTAGGAACATATCCTCTTCTTAAAAGTCCATGAATCATTCGGTCGATGAGTTGATCAGTGGTTAAAGGGAGTAAGTTCATCTCAAACTTAGATCTCTTAATGAGTGTTTTTAATCCCTGGATGATTAAACGATAGATGATTATTTTTATTCGGTGAAGAGTGCCGAATGTATATTGGCCAACTTTCTCACTTCCAAGTTTTTTACTTAAGAAGTAAAAATAACCAGTCTCTCTTTTTTCAAATCTCTCTTCAAACCATATGAGAAGCTTCCACAGAAAGCGATTCCAGGTTGAAACTGTCATAAAGTCTGAAACCCATATATTTTGATATCGTCTTGCAAAAAGATTTCTTGCTGCTAATCGGACATCTCCAATTAAAGTACTTTCTTTATAGGTTCTCTCACTAGGAAGACGATTCCACCCTTCCACAATATACCAATAATTCTCGAGCGAATGTCTTCTCAGTTGTTCAAGACATTCCACTAAACAAAGCGCAAAACCGAGACCTTGAAGTTTGATGTATTCTTGCCTTTCTCTAAGCCATTCTCTATTAGGAACTTCTAAAATATATCTTACTGACGCGGGTTTGGTTTCTGTCTGTATTTCTATTCGTAAATGTGCACTTTTAATGAGTCTTGAACCATCAGTTGAGAGTGCCAATCTTGTGTTATCTTCCGGACTTGTTCTCATGAGCTCGATGTTACAAACACTCTCTTCTTTTAATTGAACAAGAGCGTTTTCGATGGCCGCTAAATCTCTTTCATCTAAAGTAGGACCAACTTCTTGCTCGGGAGAATTTTTTACAAGATCAAAGGCAATGGGAAGAGCAGCCTTCATGACTTTAAAAGGACCAATGGAAAGAATATGCCTTATGAGCATCTTCCAACCAAATTGTTTTTGAAAAATTTGTCCAAAGTTATGGCGTGAGGAGATCGCACTTGAGGTAAGGTAGACTTGAGTTATTCCTCTAAGGGCTGCTTGCACTTCAATTTTAAGATTGATATTCGCCTCGCTAAGGAGTCTAACGAAGTCGGACAGGTAGCGAATAAACGCCCCTTGATTCCCAAGTGCAATAAAGGTTTTGATGAGTTTTTCTGTCCTTTCATTTTTTAAGTCATCAGGATTTTCTACGAGAGCACTTAAACTATGAAAAATTCCTTTTTGATCACTTAAAATTAGTCGATATAAAAATCCAATAAATAATTTGATCGTTTTCGGATCCCAAGTGAAGCAAGGGTTAAGATCAATTAATTTTACTTGCATTTTGTCGGCATCATATAAGATATTGCCAGCATGAGGATCGGCCCAAATAATACCTCGCTGGAACATCAAAAATAAATAAGCATCAGAAACTGTATCTGCGATACTCATTCTTTCTAAATAACGGGAATGAACAACAGAGGTTATTTTCTCTCCTTCAATTTTCTCCATCATAGAAACATCTGTTTCAACATGATAATATTGAGGAATACTGAGATCGAATTGTCCTTTCAAAGCCTCTCGAACCATATCAGCATTTTTTTTCTCAACCCTAAAGTCTAATTCACCAATACTTTGAGTGGCATAGTTAATAATTGTTCTTTTAAGGGCCGTAATAAGACCACTCACTTCGGCCTGATCATCTTGATTAAGTTCAGTATCAGGAAGTGTGATATCAAGATGATTTAAAATTGAAATCAGTGTTTCTTTTTGCTCTTCAAAAAGTTCTGAAAGCCCAGGTCTTTGTATTTTAATAAGGATTGGTTTCGTTGTTTGAAGCTTCTTTTTACCTACCTCAGTAAGTTCAAACTGGTAAATGGCCCCGACAGATGCACCAGCAAAGGCATTTTGAACATGATTAGGAATATGGATGTAGCTTTTAAGTCTCTCCCAAGATGGCCTTTCAAAAATTTCCAAAACGTATTTCCAAGATTTCTGTTGGCTTCCAAAAATCCCCCCCAGTTTATCTTGTTGGTGACGGAGTTCTCTCGCAAGAGACGGGGGAGCAAGCTCTGCAAGTACTTGGGCAAGTTTAACATACATGCCACCAAGTTCTTGAAGAACGATTGAAATAATCCTTCCTTGAGAAAGCTCTTCTCTTGGAGTACATAAAATAGCGATGAGCCCAGTCATACATCTATCAGAGGGAAGATGATTAACGGCTTCATCAATAAGCGGAAGAAGAAGATTTCTTCCCTTTAAATTGTCTCTTAATGTTTCAACTAAATTTGGTCTTACCTGATTCTGATAAAACTTACGCATGATTCTTTCAGTTAATCTTGTCAGTTTATGATGCTCCATCTCAGGAAGCTCATAGAGAGCAGTGAACAAAGGTTCTCTTAAGTAGGGTATAATTGTGAGTGCCTCATTCGAGAAGGCGGGAAATAATTTGAGAATCGGAACATATCTTTTGACCACTGTTCCTACGATGTCTTCGATGATATCAACTTCTTCTAAGAGTTCAAAAATTTCAGGATGTTCACTCAGAGTTCCAAATAATTGATCAAAAAAACTTTTTAAAACGGGAATTAACTTTTCCTCGTCTACCATATTCTCATTAAATTGATCGATACCCATTGTTTGAAGGGCAGCAACTGTTGCCTTAAGATCGGGTGGTCCATCAATATCGGGATCAACACCAAAATGCACCATATCTCGGGTGAGAACCGCCCAGGCCCTTTGCATTTCTTTTTGAGTAATGGGTTCGAAGGATACTTTTGAGATGGCCTTTGCAAAGTAAGATGCTAAAGAATCTGAATAATTTTTAGCTTCGACAGCAGTATCTGCAATCCAGGAGTAGTCTCTCATAGGGTCCTCTTTTACTAAGATTATCTTACTAAAATTTGAGAATACCGCTACAAAAAATGGTCTTGCCTGATGAAGTAAAAATGCGCTGCTTAAT
>CAMAYW010000110.1 GCA_945862475.1 Bacteriovorax stolpii | reverse complement strand
AGCATAGTCACCAAAAAGCGCGACATAGACTTGAGGCTTTTTGATTTTCTCCATTTTTAAACGCAATTCTTCAAAGATCCTTGGTGCTCTAAAATAGGTCGAATCTTTAAGTCCAATGTCCAAGCGTTCATTTGCATCAGGAAAATCGTTAATTCCAGAAAAAATCTTTTTTCTGAACTTTATCATCTGTAACTTCTTTTCTCTGGTCTTCATGATTTCTGGCGATAAATCCTCTCCAGACTCGAGCCTTTGCATAAGTTTCCAAGATTCTAGACAATAGTAATGCGTAAGATTTTCTAAATGGTAACTACCGTGGGAAGCATCCTCAACAATTCCTAGCATACTCTCAAGTGCCAAGATATGTGATGTATTCCTCGCCATTCTTCTCGAACGCTCTCTGTGCTCATCATCTGGCACCAAGGTTACCTCTGTCTCAAAAAGAGCATTATACCCAGTAGATTGAATATGATCTGCTCCACCAATGTAAGCAGAAGCAACTGAAGCCTCGTTTCTTAGAATGTTTGAGTAGCGTTCAAAAAGTGACCACCCTTCAAAACTTGTTAAGGCCACGACTTTAAAGGGTACCTTGCTCTTTTTTTCTTGAAGTATTTTAGAACATAAAAGTCTTATCGCCCTGATCTTTGCAATGTTTTGAAAAAATGAAGTTCCAAGATATACACCTACATAAATTTCATCAAGAGTTGAATGAATCACTTTTTGAGCAAGCGCAGCTAATTCATGAATCACATCTCCACCCCGCGAGTGGACTTCATATCCTGTGATTAACGTGTTGATGACTTTAAATTTATTATTCAGCGGAATATTTTTATTTAAACAAAAGACTTCAAGCTCAGAGGGAGTATGAAACTGAGAGAGGACATTTTCTATCTTTTCCCAATTTTGAGCACTGAGTTCATGATCCATGAAGAAAAAATTCTTCACACCTGCATTTAAGTCTTCAACTAAAGTTGATTCTATCTCTGGAAAAATTTTAAAATAAGTCGTCGAAGCTTTTTTCCAAGAAAGACTTGGAGAAAGATGAGCGCTAGAATTGTGTTGAACTGAAAGTGTTGGCCAATAAGCACCACTAATCATTTCTTTTTTTGATTTATTTCCAATCTCGGGTAGTTTTAACTCTTTAAGAAGAGTCTCTTCCCAATCTTTTAATTCATTTTTAAATCCGTCTTCAAAAAAAGAAATAATCGATTTCACAAGCCCCTCAATATTAATTTATGTTAAAGCTGCGATATAAGAAACCCATGCATCGCAGTTTTCTGCATCTTCAGCAGGAGTAAACTCTCCGTTACCATTACCGTCCTCATCATCTCCTTCCCAGTAGACAACTGTTTTAGAGAATCCAGCCTCAACGAGTAAATCTCTGAGCTCTGGCATCATCCACATCCGCCAGTGGTAGGTAAAAACATTTTCATGTTTTTTTCCCTTGGGATCTCGAAAGTGAATGGCAAATGTGCATTCATGAGTGAAGGGATTAAAGTGCTGACATTCCCAAAAATAAGTCAGTCCATTTATCTTTTTACTATCTGTTACAAGTCTCTGACTTTCTGGACCAGCAAAAATATCAAGAAAAAAGACCCCTTGCTTATTCATCGATTTACGAACAGCTTTAAAATACTTTAAAAGTTCTTTTCGACTTTTAAAAATCCAATATGAAAAGTTAAAGGCGCAGGCGACATCGACTTTAGGAGCAGAGCTTTTTAGCACATTCTCTTGAAGATAATGCATTCGAGATTGTTGGTTTTTATTAAGCTTTGAGAGATGACGAACTTTTCCCATTTTAATTGGTTCAGGATCGAGATCGATTCCCCACGCCTCACAGTCTCTATGCTGTTCTACCCACTTACATGAAATTGCGCCCGTTCCACAAAAATCTTCTCGCAAACTAAATGGTGATCTTCCATACAGACGTTTAAATTCATCCTGCATAAATGAGACCTCTGATTCAGGATTCTGAACCGAGCGCTCATAGTAGTCATACTTTTCTTCAAGACTTAGTTGTGATTTCACTTCAATTCCTTTTCATTTTCCAAGAATACCAAAAGAGGATGAGTTTCTCTTATTAAGCTTCTTAATAAATTAAGAAGTGCCCGTTTTTTATGAATTTCAATGTACCAAATTATGTCCCCTATGTGACCATCCTTGGAGAAAATCTTTAAGATCTCTTTTTCACCAACAAAACTTTTTTCGACACGAGTCATTTCATCCCATTTAATGAGTACGAAAGTGACATCCCCCTGTTGGCCAAGAGGCAAAACGTTCTGAACCGTCCTGATCCCGTCAAAGCTAACGGTAAAACTCTCAACATTAGATCTAAATAGAGGGAAAAGAAAGGGAAGGAGAATAGCAAAGATAAGAGGATTCGCTAATGGAACATTTATAAATGAGGCGTTTCGTCCAAGACCAAGGTCTATAATCAATCGCTGATAGCTCTCTGAAAATTGCATAAATGAGAGAAGGATTAAAATAATGACCCAACCAAAGTTGGGCATTTTTTCTCCAAATGACCACTTTTTAGTCATCCACTCAATTTTTTCGGATTCCTTTAACGCCAGAAGATTTTTGATTCTAGGCTCAACGGACACATTTTTTTTCTTTTTTACAGTAGGTCTTAAATGAGAAGAGCTCCCTTCATCAGGAAGCTCTTCTAGTTTAATCTTTTTTTCTTCTTCATTCACGGTAGACTAGAATTTTGTGACCTTGAGCATGTCATTGATAATAAACATGGACTCCTCAATGATAGCGTCTTTTTTTAGTCTTTTAGAAAAATCTTCAAATTTAGCTTTTTGAGCTTCGTCCTTTGTATTGATAGATAAGTCTTTTACAAGAAGTTCTTTATTTTCTTCCTCTTTCTTGTAGCTCTCTGCTCTTTCACGAATTAGTTTACGATCTTTTTCAAAGTCAATGGCAAGAAGTGATTGACTGGTTTTATCTTTCCTTTCTTTATACCACTTGATGGAATCGAGAAGTTGTTTGAACTTTTTATTGTTTTTCACTCTCTCCTGAGAAGAAGCTCTCAATTTTTTAATATCATATTTTTGTTTCCATTTATCATACTTCACTGACTTCACTTCACCCCAAGGAATAGAATAATCTAAAAACTTTTCACCTGACTCTAGGTGAGAAAATTGATCTGGCAAAATAATATCTGGAGTCACACCTTTATATTGTGTTGAGCTTCCATTAACTCGATAAAACTTTTGAATCGTCATCTTTAAAGCACCTAAAGGTGAGAACGATTTTGCCATTGGAGAAATATAGCCATCGAGATCAACAACGGCTTGAACAGTTCCCTTACCATGAGAGAATTCTCCACCGACAACCACCGCACGATTGTAATCCTGAAGGGCCGCGGCAACAATTTCTGAGGCGGACGCAGCAAATCGATTGATAAGAACGACAGTAGGTTTACTAAAATCAACCTTTGGATCTGTATCCGTCAGTATCTCAGGATTACCGGCAAGTCCTTTGACTTGAACAATAGGACCCTTTTCTATAAATAACCCAGAAATCATACGAGCATCTTCAAGGGCCCCACCACCATTATTTCTTAAATCCAAAATGAGTCCATCGACTCCCTCTTTATTGAGACGCTCAATTTCTCGTCTAGTGTCGTCTGTAACGTTTCTTCCAGATCGATCATTGAAATCTCTGTAGAATTTTGGGATCTCGATATAGCCGATTTTCGTTTTATTAGGACTTAATTCAAGAACACTTCCCTTAACATAGGACTCATCAATCTCTACCACATCACGAATGATAGGAACGACTTTAATTAATCCATTTGGTTTTTTAATCGTGAGTCTAACTTCTGAACCTTTCTTACCCCGAATGAGTTTTACGGCATCTCTAAGCGACATGTCGACAACATCCACCGGCTCTTCTCGACCTTGCGCCACTTTTAAAATGATATCCTCGGGCTCGACTTCTTTGGTTTTCCAAGAAGCAGAACCAGGTACAATTTTTTCAACTTTAATATAAGAATTATCTTCTCTTAAAATGGCACCGATTCCTTCAAGTTTTCCAGACATATCAATATCAAAATCCTCTTTTTCTTCTGGAACTAAGTAATTCGTATGAGGATCAAAGACTTTCGTAATCGCATTATAAAACTTATCTAACTTGTCCGATCTTTTCTCATTCACAACACGAGAAAAAATCTTCTTATAGGATTTTAGAACTTTTTCACGCGCATCTTTTTCAATCTCAACGTCAGTAAGTTTTTTATCTGAAGTTGGCTTTTTCTTGTTGCCCTTATCATCAGTAACTAGTCCGCTCTGCTCTTCTTTTTTATCAACAATACGGCTTAAGACCTCAAACTTCATCGACTTTTCCCAGTAAGAGAAAAGTTCCTTTTCAGTTTTAGGAAATTGGCGTTTCTTCGGATCTGTTTCGATAGATTCTTTTTTTGAATAATCTAATGGTTTAGATAAATACGTCTCAACAAATTTTTCAATCTGACCAATTCTCTTATTCATTAACTCTGAACTAAGATCAAGAATAGTGAGCTTTCCGGTGCTCATCATATCATCAAAGTTTTCACGATATTTTTCGAGCTGCTTTACATCTGATTCAAGAAGAAATTGTTTACCGTAATCAAGTCTCTCGAGAAAAATTTTAAATGCATTTTTAGATAAGTCATTATTAATTTCTTTTCCTGTAAAATGCATGTTCTCGAGGACACCTCTAAGAATTTGGCCTAGTACTATTTCACGAGTAAGCTGAGGCTTATGATCCATCATGCTTCTAAGTAAAGATGGATCATCACTCGATGAAAGAGGTGTGCTCGTCTGCTGAGCGATCGCTCCTTCAGTGATAAGGGCCAACAACAAAATAGAGAACTTGAGTTTCATGTAACCTCGATTTTCGATCAAATAATGATGATATTTTCTACTTACGGGAGTTGAACTGCAATCATTTTCCCTAGAAACGTTTTTCTAGGTCTTTAAAAAATGGCATCATCTCTTGAGTCTTTTTATCGTCTTTTTTGCAAATCTCCTGGGTCTCGCCTTTCATTGTGAGGCGAAGCGTTACTTTGCAACCAGACTCAGAAGCAGGATATTCATAAAGAGATTTTAAAAATCGAGATGCAAACTGCGCATCAAGTACCTTCGCCTCTTTCGTTGTTACTTTTTGAATCTTTTCCTCATCTTCGATTTTAATCTTAAGGAAATAATCTAGTCCCTGAGTTCTTTCAAGCCATAAGATCTTTTCTTCTGAAATATCCTCAAGACTAAACATCACAATACCGTTTCTTAAGTCTTCAGAGCTCTCTTTTTGAGGCTGAGAATTTTGCGCCAAAACAGCTGATGCAAAAATGAGAAATAAGATAATAAAGGAATGTTGTTTTTTCATGAGTAAGATCATTATCCCATACGCCATAATGACTTTCAAAGAAAAGCTTATTAGTATTTCTTATGCTTTATTCCTTAGCAAAAAAATGTCTCTTCCAGCTTGAGCCTGAGGTTGCCCATAACCTTGTTTTACACATTGCCTCCCTTTCACCGATCATTGGAAAATTAATCGGAGCTGAAATAAATTCATCCTTTGGCCTCACGGTCGGAACGTCTCATTGGACTTTCCCAGTCGGTCTTGCTGCTGGGCTAGACAAGAATGCGGAGGCCTTGCCCTTTTTTGCTGCACAAGGTTTTGGTGCCATTGAATGTGGAACGATTACCCTTAGAGGGCAAGATGGGAACCCACTTCCAAGGATGTTTCGCTATCCGAATGAAAAGAGTCTTCGAAACTCCATGGGCTTTCCTAATAAAGGCATTTTGGACATTCTTCCTCGCATCAAAGAATACAACTCTCTTCCCCCACTTGGGATTAACATCGGTAAAAACAAAGATTCCACGGCAGAGGAAAGTATTGAAGAACTCGGCCTCATGATGGAGCTTCTTCATGAATACGCGGCTTATTTTGTTATCAATGTTTCCTCTCCCAATACGCCGGGATTAAGGCAACTCCAGGAGCGAGGCTACTTAACAGAACTCTTTAATGAGCTAAATAAAAAGCGTCATGGAGTTGATCTCTATCTAAAAATTGCGCCAGATTTAACAGCCGAGAAAGTCATAGACCTTACTCATCTCGCCCAAGAGAAAAAACTAACTGGTATCATTGCAACCAACACGACCTCTATGCCTGAAAGAGGGATCGGTGGAATTTCTGGGGATTTACTGAAAACGAAATCCAGAGAGATAAGACAAATCGTATTAAAAGAAAAAAATGAGTTGGAATTAATTGCAGTTGGTGGAATTTCAAGTCCCAAGGATCTTTTTGACCTTTGGCGGGATGGAGGCAAAGCCGCCCAAATTTACACTTCCTATATCTATCAAGGTCCTCAAATTTTAAATGATTTTTCGAAGGCCATCATGACTTTTACGAATGATCAAAAGATTAATCTTCAAGATTTTTTTAAGCTTGATCTAAATGAGAGAACATACCGCCTAAAGAACTTCAACTTAACCTGAGTACTCAGTTTGAGAGATATTCTGCTCAATATATTCGATGATCATGCTAGCAATATCTAATCCTGTCGATGTCTCAATCCCTTGAAGCCCTGGCGAAGAATTAACTTCAAGAACCAGAGGACCTCTAGAGGATCTTAAGAGATCAACCCCGGCGACATTGAGACCCAAAGCTTTTGCTGCGTTCACAGCAACTTTTGCTTCTTCGTCGGAAATTTGTACTGGAATAGCGGATCCGCCTCGATGTAAATTCGAGCGAAACTCTCCTTCCTTGGCCTTTCTCATCATGCTTGCAACAACTTTATCTCCAATAACAAACGCTCTGATGTCGCATCCATTACTTTCTTTGATAAATTCTTGAACTAGAAAATGCGCCTTCATTTGCCTGAAACCATCAATGATGGACTCAGCACCCTTGTTCGTATCGGCGAGGATCACGCCTTTACCTTGAGTTCCTTCAAGAAGCTTAATCACACAAGGAGCACCACCAACCATCTTGATGAGTTTCTCAGTCATCTTTGTGGAGTGAGCATAACTAGTGACCGGAAGACCAATTCCAGATCTCGACAAAATCTGAAGACACCGAAGTTTATCTCGAGACCGAGTAATAGAAGTCGACTCATTTAAAGAAAAAACTCCCATCATTTCAAATTGCCTTAAAACAGCTGAACCATAATGGGTGATCGAAGCACCTATTCTTGGAATGACTACGTTTAAATCATCAAGCATACCATCACGGTAGTACACCATAGGTCTAGAGCTTGTGATGTTCATATAGCACCGAAGAGGATTTATCACTTTAACTTGATGTCCTCTCGAAATAGCTGCTTTAACCAGTCTATGAGTAGAGTAAATTTTAGGATTTCTTGAGAGAATGCCAATTTTCATAAAATAAGTTTAAACTGGAAGTGTATTTTTAAGAACTGATTTTAATTCCTCTA
>CAMAYW010000109.1 GCA_945862475.1 Bacteriovorax stolpii | reverse complement strand
ACATCGTGCTATTGGAGACGCTAAGGCCACGTTGGAACTCTTTAAAGAGCTCATGCAGTTAAGATTAAAAGTTTATCCAAAATTATTGTTTCTTCCTCACCATGAGCGGATTTTAAAAAATATTCCACACAAATCAGGTCTACTCTATTTGAAAAATGAGCTCAATAAAGTTATTAAAATGGAGGCATGTTTTGATCTTGAAAAAACGGCGCGTGAGCTACTTGTCGTTAATGAGTCAAATCGTGAAATCCTTATCAATACAAAAAATATTGATTTTGAAGTGACCGGTTCTGCCTTAATTGCAGAATTTAAGAAGTTACTTTTTTTTCCTTATAAACCCGATTGGGTTATCGTGATTGAAAGAAAAGATAATGGTGAAGACCACTTCAAAGTAAGACCATTCAAAAAGAATTCAAATGGACTTTGGTATTTCAGGGATTTTTTGCAAGCGAAGTCGATGGTAAAGACACTTGAGAAAGAATTGTATACAGAAAAATTTGTTCATCGTGATGGACCGATCTCGAAAGAGGAAATTCTAAAATACAATCAAAGGATTGAAAGGCTTTCAAAGAATGCAAAATTCCCATCTGAAAATTTAATTATTTTAGGAGAAGGCAGAAAGATAGGGGAAAGGTCTTTAGTCTTAGTTAGAAATAATCATGTTTTGGGCTATGGTTACGCAGAGGCCAGTGAAGATGAAATATTTAGTAATCCGGAAGCATTTTTAAAACGGAGGTTCTTTCAACACCTAGGAGTTGACCTCGCGACGAAAAAATATATAAGGATTTTAAAAAATATACGTGTTAAAACAGAATCTTGGAGAAGCTTATCCGAGATAACAAATAATTAAGACTGAGGTCATATAATGAATCCCAAGAATTTTAAATCAACCAAGCGTTTTACTGGATTCCCATGCACTCATCGCCAATGGAGAGCAGAGTCACATTGCAGATTTGTCCATGGCTATTCTCGTGAATTCTATTTTGAATTTGGCGCGAAAGAACTTACTAAAGAAGGATGGGTTGTTGATTTTGGTGGGATTAAAGAGATAAAAACATGGCTAGAATATACTTTCGATCATACCTTTCTTGTTGCCCAGGATGACCCTCAACTAGAGACCTTCAAAAAGTTAGATAGTGAAGGTGTTATTCAGCTAAGAGTTCTTCCTAATCCCGGGATGGAGGGAACTGCTGAATACGTTTACAATGAAGCTTCTAAGATATTAAAACAGCTTTGTGGAGATCGCGCTTGGATTACTCTCGTTCAAGTTTCCGAGAACGAAAAAAATTCAGCTATATATAATCCATGAGTTTCTGGAAGCAATTTGAACCCGCAACTTGCTTACCTGATAACTGTAATTGTGAGTTAGTAAGGGATGCCTTTATAAGGCAGCCTTCTGCTTTCTGGTCGTCTTTCTCTTATCTTGCGGTTTCATTGGCCACAGTTTACTTGATAAAACATCATTCAACACAATTGAGAAATTGGGCCTTTGTATGTTTCGTCATGGGTCTGTCGAGCCTTTTTGGGCATATGAGCTTTACGCGTTTTTCATTGGCCATTGATATTTCTTCAATTATTTTAGTGATGACATTTTTTCCTGTGAGTCATTTCACCTCAAAAAAAGGATTGTCAAAACTTCAAACGTTTTCAATATTTATTGTTTTTTACATAAGCCTTTTTATTGGTATTTATCATTTAGAAAAATGGCCAAAAGTTTTTCTCTGTATCGTTGTTTTTACATTCGTTTTGAAGGATTCTTTTAGATTTAAAGCGACAGAAGTAAGACTTAAAGATTTAAATAAATCATTATTTATTTTATTTTTTTCTTTTGCTTTATTTCTTCTGGATGAGTTTCACATAGGGTGTAACCCTGAAAGTTTATTACAATTACACTCTCTCTGGCACCTTGGGACTGCTCTTTCCATGTATTTCTACGGCAAGTGGAGATTGAATGAAGGTTTTTAACCAAAGAATAATTTTGATATCCATGATCTCAGGTTGATATTGATTAGAATTTAAGATTTTTAATTCGACTGGTGCATCCATAAGTTTTAGCCAACTTTGAAAATAATCCTCATCAAAATAATGAATCATTGCAGATTTGAGACATTTCAAAAGATGAACTGCATAAGCATTCATGTCGGAGATCAAGTACTCAAATTCATCGGTAAATTTCTTATTACTTAGGTCAAAGTAGTCAAATGATTGATAAAGAAGATTGTAAAACCCCACTTGTCCTTCAAAACAATCGTTGTGATAATAAAAATGGTCTGCATGAATGAGATCATGCATGGTAAAGCTTAGGGCATCTCTTTCACCTAAAATATAGTTTTGAAGTCTATCGTCCGTAATGGTAGTGACACATCTTCTTCCCATGATTTGTTGTTTAAGTACTTCCTTCGGTTTAGGGATTCTAAACATTAACTCTAGGCCATAATTTCCATTTACCCATTCAACTAAGGCGCGATTGACGGAATAAGGGGTCGACTTAAAGGAGTATTGAGCAAATAGATCTAATAAACTCATATGAAGATCTATTTTTTGAGTTATATTTTTTTGAAACTCAAAAGGTAGGTCCATTATTTTGATTCCAGGAATCAGTTCACTTTTTTTGCAGGCACCAATAAATGTATTGGGGTACCGATTTGAAAGAAAAATCAAAATGTAGGAACAAACAAATTCCGCATCTGTAATCTTCTTTGCTTGATGTAGATCAATAAAAGGTCTCAAGTTCAAAAGTACTTTTTCTGATTCTAGTTTTAGAAAACTTTCTGATACCAGCTTTTTTTTAAATCTTCCTGATCTCGATGATGAATTATTAGGTAATTTTGAGTTCATAGTGTAACATTTAACATAGTAACCTAAGGAGGGGAATATGAATTGGGACACTTTGGAGAGAGTGTGGGTGAATTCTGGACGTAACAACAATGTGAAAGTACGTTTTAATGATTGGACCCATCAGATTAAGTATTTCACGATTCTTGGAGAGAGTTCTGATGGTAAACGCCTAATCGGCGCGTTGGACAATGGTGAAAAGATGAGTTACTCAAAAAACTCGAGGGGCTGGTCACTTTATTCAAAGGAGGACGAGTTTCGTCCTAGAGCAGTCTAGCTTTTTTTTCTAATATACAAAACTTTATCGACGTCGGCGATTAATTTGCCGGCGTCGTCTTTGACCTCTACTTTAAAGACATAATCCATTTTATTTTGAGTTTCTAGAGTATTCTTTATTTCGTTTAAATGTTCTTCCGTAAGATGAAATTCGGCCGTCACCTTGCCCTTTCCGGGTTTTCTAAAGTTGATGGTCGCTGCCTTATCCCAAACGATATAGTCTTTTCCAAGATTTTTAATAAGCATGAGCATATACCACGGATCTACCATCGCGTATAAGGAACCACCAAATTGTGTTCCCATATAATTTCTATTGTAAAACGTGAGCTTCATTGAAACTCTAGCTTGTCTAAAATCTTTAGTCATTTTTTCTAATTTAACTCCTGCACCAAGAAAGGGGCCGTAGAAGTTAATAAGCTTTTCTAAAAAACGCTGACGTAATTCAAAAGTATTTATCATAAAACCTTCACATGTGTTTCTGCATGAGCAATAAGATCCCCGCTTGGAGATTTAACATCTGCTCTCATGAAGATGAAATTCTTTGTTTTCTTTAAAACAGTTGCTTCGATCATGCAAAATACCATCTCCTCCTTAAAGGAACCTAAGAAGGATAAATTCATGGATAATGTCATGCAAGCTCCTTCAGCAGTCATGTAAGAAAGTGGGCCAAAAACCTCGTCTATGCAAGCGCCAAGCATTCCGCCCTGATAAAGTCCTACGGGATTAGTGAATCGCTTTTGAAAGGGAACTTTGGCAACCATTTTTTGACCCGGAAGAATCTCAATATACTCCAATCCTAATTCATTCAAGGTTGGTGGAGGAAGAGTTAGATTCCCTGGAAACTCTTTTAATTTTTTTAACCATGTTTCATGGATTGTCATTTTTTAATACTCTTTAAATATAGTTTTAAGTTTTGCGTAACGAGTTCTGGATTATCATTAATTCTTGCGAGTTGTATACTTCCTTGAATGAGCGCCATTGTCCCAATCACTGCATCTTGCTTAGGTATCTTCACTTCAATTTGTTTAAATTGTTTTGCTAACCAAGTTTTTTGGAGTTCGTGAAGATTTTTTATTTCAATTTGAAGTTCTGGCTCAACGAGATGCCACTCAAGACTTAAGGCGCCAACTGGGCAAACTCTTTTTTTTTCACAGATCCACGTTTGAAGTTTTCTTACGTAGTTTGTAATTTGTTTTTCTGGTGTTAGGTCTTCGTATTTTTTTGTCCAAGAGATAAAGGCATCTTGGTAGAACCTGTAGAGCTCTATGGCGAGAATTTTTTTAGACGGATAGTGGTGGAAGAGGCTTGCTTTCTTTATATTTAATGATTCTGCTAATTCCTGGAGACTAAAGCCATTGAGGCCTTTCGCCAAAACCATTCGACTCGCTTCATGTAAAACCTGAGTCTTAGTTGAAATGTTAGACATAAATCCTTTTTGATGTATAATAGTCTAGCCTACCGACCGGTAGGTTGTCAATGAGGGGACTATGACTAGAGTGGCAATATTGAATGGATCTAGAACACCTTTTGTAAAATCAATGACTCACTTTCAAGGGACTTCCAATCAAGATTTATTGAGCTCCGCTCTCAATGATCTAATTGCTAAAACGAGATTAGAAGGAAAATCAGTGGGTGATGTGATTTTTGGCACCGTCATGAATCACCCATTTGATTGGAATTTATCCAGAGAAGTCGTTTTGGGTAGTCAATTATCACCAGAAACACCTGGTTTAAACATTCAGCGCGCCTGCGGAACAGGACTTGAGGCTGTGAATCTCATCGCTTTAAAAATTGCTTCAGGGCAAATTGAAGTCGGTATTGCGGGAGGTTCAGATACTAATTCGGATATTCCGTTAATTGGTCAGAGAAAACTCACTCATTGGTTAATTAAATTACAAAATGCCAAATCAATTGGAGAGAAGTTAAAAATTATTTCGAGTTTTAACCCTAAGCTTTTAAAACCTCAAATACCCGCTGTAAAAGAGCCTCGAACTGGTCTCTCTATGGGAGACCATACGGAACTCATGGTTAAAGAGTGGAAAATTTCGAGAGAGGAGCAGGATCAAATTGCCTTTGAGTCTCATCATAAAGCAGCAATAGCCTATGATGAAGGATTTCATGATGATTTAGTTGTCCCATTTAAAAAGATCTCAAAAGATATTCTTGTAAGAAAAGATACAACGATCGAGAAACTTTCTAAATTAAAACCTGCCTTTGATAAATCTTCTTCAGGAACTCTTACGGCCGGAAACTCAACTCCATTAACAGATGGCGCTTCCGTTGTCCTTTTATCAAGTGAAGAGTGGGCGAGACAAAATGAACTAGAAGTCATGGCATATTTTAAAGATAGTGAAGTTGCTGCGATTGATTTCATCCATGGAGCTGGACTTTTAATGGCACCAACACTTGCTGTTTCTCGCTTACTTCAGAGAAATAACTTAACTCTTCAGGATTTTGATTTTTATGAAATCCATGAGGCTTTTGCTGGGCAAGTGTTATGTACACTTAAGGCATGGGAGGACCCTGAGTATTGTAAAAATATTTTGGGGCGTGATAAGGCAATGGGAAGTATCGATAGAACAAAAATGAATGTGAAGGGAGGAAGTCTAGCACTTGGCCATCCATTTGCTGCGACTGGTGGTCGGATTGTTGCTTCGGCAGCAAAAATTTTAAAACAAAAAGGAAATGGTAGAGTTCTCATTTCGATTTGTACCGCAGGCGGTATGGGAATTGCCGCTATTATTGAGAGGTAATTATGCATATGCTAATTAGAACGATACTTATTTTTTTAAAAAAACCTTTTCTCAAACCAAGTCAATTTGGTGATAAAACGAAAATTTCAATGCGTGTACTCCCAAATGATTTGGATCTAATGTTCCATGTAAATAATGGGATCTACTTTTCTTATATGGACTTTGGGAGGTGGGATTCGATTTTTCGTTTAGGTATTTTCGATAAAATAAGAAAAGCTGGTTGGTATTTTGTGGTTGCAAGTGAAACGATGAAGTTTAAAAAATCACTTAAACTTTGGGACAAGTTTGAGCTCGAAACGCATATAAAGGGATTTGATGAGAGATATTTTTTTATTCATCAAAAGTTTTTTTTAAAAGGTGAACTAGTAGCAACAGGTCTTGTGAAAGTAAGATTTGTTAAACACTCTGGTGGTACTGTTCCAACCTCTGAGGTTTTATCTCTTCTCGAGTTTCGCCAATACGAGGATGTTAAAGAATTAGCACAAGATCTTTATGTTCTCGAATCTAAGTACTTGGCGTGATTAAGAAAAATAACTTTTCGCGACTTTGAACGTATTGGCATGCGCCTCAACAGTTAATTCAATAGGTGAAGCGTAGCCACCACCAATCGCCATGGCGATCGGTCTATTTTTTGCAAACTCAAAGACCATTTGATCTCGTTTCATAAGACCTTGAAAGGAGAGTTCAAATGTTCCCAAAATATCTTCCTTCAGATTATCAACTCCTGCTTGATAAAAAATCATATCAAATGCGAAATTTATTTTTTGTAATGCTTCTCTTAAGGCGGTCAAGTACTCCTCGTCATTTGTTTTTTCTGGAAGTGCCACATCTAGATGCGAAGGAACTTTTCTGAATGGGTAATTTTTTTCACCATGAAGACTTAAAATAAAAATGTCATCTCTTTTGCCAAGAATAGAGCTATTGCCATTCCCTTGATGGACATCAAGGTCAATGATAAGAATTTTGTTTACTTTTTTTTGATCGATTAAACGAGTTGCTGCGACAGCAAAATCATTAAAGACACAATAGCCTTCACCTCTATCTTTATGAGCATGATGTGTCCCACCTGCTAGAAGAGCAGAGAAGCCATTTTTTAGCGCAGAATCAGAGGCGGCGACGAATCCTCCGACCGATGAATAGGATCTCTTTAACAATTCTGGGCCCCAAGTTAAACCAATCGGCCTTAATTCTTTTTCTGGCAATGAGTGATTTTTTAGACCATAAACATAATTTTCATCATGAACTCTAAGAAGATCATCATCAAGAGCAAGTGGGGATTCAAAAAGTTGGTTCGCTTGGATTATCCCATCGGCCAAAACTTTTTCTCGTAAGAGTCGGTATTTTACCATCGGGAATCTGTGCCCAGGTGGAAGAGGAACTTCGATATGATCTGTGTAGTAAAAACAATAATTTTCCCAGGACATGATTTGATTAGAGCCAATTTCCTTTCGAGGGTCAAGAAGAACGTATATAATTTCAAGATGGACAACAACAATATCAAATATCCAACTTTAATTAAGCAGCGAACAATTGGGGAAAAGTTATTTGTTCTAGAGACAATACGAGATC
>CAMAYW010000108.1 GCA_945862475.1 Bacteriovorax stolpii | reverse complement strand
TATAATTGGAAACAACAGAGGAATCAAGAGTAGCTGGGTCCACATTAAATCCTTTCCCTGGCTTAAACACATTTACAGCGAGCAAACCAAGAGCGAGAGCAAAATTTGAAACCGTTTCAAAATAAAGTAGGGCCTTGCCTCCCACTCGTCCGACCTTTTTCATGTCTCCAGAATGAGTAACCCCCAAAACGACAGTTGAAAAAATAATAGGCCCTACTAACATTTTTAAAAGCGATATAAAACTATCCCCAAGAACTTTCATCTCAACAGCAATATCAGGTCTTAAGTAACCTAGAAGTGCACCAAAAAAAATACCTATTAATACTTGGATATAGAGGGTTTTGAATATATTCATAGGACAATTATAACAAATTACAGAGGCATGACTAGAATATTACAAGTATCTAAGTCTAAAAGTTTATGCGTTTCTGATCCTAAAAATTTTTTATTCAACTTTTTGCCCCTATTCCTTTTTACAATCGCCAAGTCGATCTTATCTTCCTCAATAATTTTTGATAATTGCTTTGCAACAGGTAGCTCTTTTAATGAATCTATTCGGATTTTATAATCTTCATCCTGCCGAATCATATAATTTATTTCATCCTCTAAAAACTTAGAAAATTCAGGTATTGCCATCTCATCATGAAATAATTTTGGAAAATCAGTCATAATGGATACAAATTCAATTTTTTTAAAATGTAAAAATCTAAAATAATCAAAACCCGTTGCAACCATCCAATCAATCGGCCGAGAACTTTCTAGGAAACAAGAAATAAGATTAAATTCAAGATTTCTTTTAATGATAAGAACAGGAATCGGTGTATCAGAAACAATTTTTCTTGCGACACTACCCAAAAAATGATGCCACACTCCTTTGTGGGAAGCTTTCCCTAAGATAAGTAGATCATATCTATTTTTTCCATTTATTATAAAATCGTTAATCGTTTTTACTGGTTGTCCCTCAAGAATAAAGTGCTTAGCTTCCAAACCAGCTTTCTTAATCTGAGATTTGAGTTTAGATTCGAACTTTATAAAGATATCATTCACTGCAATGTCATAAAATGATTCTTTAGCGAATCCTTCATTGGCGAAGTCAATTGTTAACCCGACATCACAAACATAAAGCACATGAATTTCGCAATTAATTCTCTTTCTTAATACTTCAGATTGAAAGAGGGTCTCAATTGATGAATCTGAAAGATCTGTGCAAACGAGAATTTTTTTTATATCAAAAAGCATTTTCTATCTCCTAAAGAGATCATAAGAAACTCGTTAGAAAATGTTTGTGATACTTGTCATAAAAGAGCTAAAGAAAGATTAAGATGAATTCACTACCGCCTCGATAGAAAATCATTTAAGAATATTTTCATGATGGAGAAATCAATTATGGAAATTTCAAATTATTTCGCTTTTGATCAAAACACACCTGGAATAAGAAAAAAATTTAAAAAAGGTGAAATTATTTTCAATGAAGATTCCCCATCAACGGGTCTCTATTTTCTTATTTCAGGGATAGTAAAAATCTACAGCCTAGATGATTGCGGAAAAGAAATTATTTTAAGACTTGCTGGGCCAGGTGACATACTAGGATATTATTTCATTTTCAACTCAAACGTTAATCAAAACTCGGCAAAAGTCATTTCAAATTCAGATTTTCATTATGTCGAAAAGAAAACTCTCCTAGGATTAAACCGAACGGATAATCTCATTTTTGATTATATAATAGGAAAAATCGGTCAAGAGCTTTTGGTCTATCAAGATAAAAGTATTGATCTCGTTAGAAAGAATGTGAGGGAAAGATTAGCTAGTTTTTTTTGTTACATGGCAAAACATCACAGCGAAGTTATAAATGACAAAGTGAAAATCACTGTTCAACTCTCAAGAGAAGAAATTGCATCCATGATCGGCACTGCTAATGAAACGGCGATTCGTTTTATTTCGGAGTTTAAAGAAATCGGATTAATTGAAGAAATAGATCGAAGTTTTAAAATACTTGAAATGGACAAAATGATTAAACTTGCTAAGCCATCATATGTTTAAAGTTAAACAAGCATCATTAACTTTTTTTTGTATGCTTCAAAATGGTCTTGGTAATCTCCGAGGTCTTTTACAATCACATTGGCAAAAGCTTTTGATGGCTCAACAAACTGGTCGTGCATAGGCTTAACCTGTTTTAAAAACTGCGCCTTAACACCATCAGGAGTTCGTCCACGTTCATGAACATCCCTGTGTAATCTCCTTTCATATCGAAGAGATTCAGGGGTATCAAAAAAGATCATTTCATCAAACTGAAGTCTGAGGTAATCTGGATGAAAGATGAGAATACCATCGACAATAATAATTTTCGCTGGACCAACACTCAACGTATCTTTATTCCTTGTGTGAGTCTTAAAATCATAAACTGGAATTTGAGTCGCCAGACCCTTCTTTAATTCCGATAGGCATTTCGCTAATAATTTTAAATCAAGACTATCCGGATGATCAAAATTAACTGACCCACCATCATGATCAAATCGGTGGGACTGATCGATGTAAAAGTTATCTTGATAAACGATCGTTGCATGCTCACCTAGAGCTTCATGAAGTTCTTTAGCAAAATACGTTTTGCCGGAGCCTGAGCCTCCGGCAACACCTAGGATAAAAGTACTATTTGGTTTGATAAAGGCGGTCACCGGCATCTCCTAAACCTGGAACGAGGTACCCGTTCTCCGTCATCTCTTTTTCGACATTCAGGGCGAAAACCTTAACATCTGGATGAAAGTGCTCAAGTCTCTTGAGAGCATGATCACTTGCAAGAACGGAGAGAATTTTAATTTGACCAACATGGTAACTCTTCAGGCGGTCTATGGCAGCAATCATCGTATCTGCGGTTGCAATAAGTGGGTCACAAAGAAGAATTGGTCGACCTTTTACATCTGCTGGGAGCTTAAAATAATATTCTACGGTGTTTTGAATGAACTTATCTCTGTAGATACCAATAAAACCGCTTGAAGCAATCGGAATCATCGATAAAACTCCGTCGAGCATCCCGTTACCTGCTCTCAGAATCGCCACAGCAACTGGAGGATTAATAATTCTTTCTACTTTTGTCGGTGAAAGCGGAGTTTCTACCTTCACTGCTTCAATATCTTTCCAATCCTTCATCGCCTCATAGGCAAGAAGTTTTGAAATCTCCGTCATAAGATTTCTAAAATCAGCAGAATTCGTCGTTTTGTCACGAAGGTGCCCTAATTTATGAAGAAGAAGTGGATGATTTAATTCAATGAGATTTTTATACATAATGACTTCCTTAAAAAACTGTTCCGTCGCTTTTAATATTTAGTGGTGGAGTTCCACCGGCACGATGAAGGGCGGCGATTTTTCTTCCGGCCCACCAAGTTCCACCTTCAAGGACTTTCGCCAAAGGAAATTCCTTCGGATTCTTTCCTAAACGCTTTTGCACTTCCGCGCCAATAACGTCTAGTAAGTAAACTGTAAGAGCTCTCCACTCAATAATCAAATCACTCTCAGGGCCCCAAACTTTTTCAAGATCATTTGAATTCTTGAAAGTTAAAACACCCGAATCTAGTAAAAGACCGCCGTTTCTGTATTCTGGAAGTCCCGTCAACTCCTCAGCCCCGGTGACGTTGATCCCAGCCTCCATGAGAGGTTCAACGAGAGAGTAGCTCATCCACTGGGAAAGTTTATGAAAGGCAATAAGACCGAATTTTGAATGCTTCCAGGCATCCCCAAGGTTTACTCCATTAAGAGTTTCTCGACCAGGCCAAATGGGACCTAGACCGTCTAAAACTGCTCTTAATAATCCCGTCGCTGGAATTGTATTTCCGTATTTTGAAATTAAGTAATCAATGAGATTTCCAGGCCGCCCATCTTTAAAAATATCTTTGTTTTCTAAAGCTGATCCCAAGTTTCTTAATAAATTCGTTCTTCCCTCAACACCGACCAGAGGATTTGTTTCATTGACTTGAAAATATTCCTCAATGAGCTTTGATGTCACAGACTTCAGACCCAGCGATTCAGAACGAAGACTTTTCTTATCCTGAGAAAAAGCACCTGACATAAAAAGATGGAAACTTGCGACACCTAGCCCTTCCGAGCGAGCGTAATCTCTAGATGTTTCTTTCTCATGATATTTCCATTGAGCACCGGCACCAGCATCTAGAAGAACTGATGGAATCACGAGATCCCATTTTATTCTTGCCTGTTCTAAGGGATCGAGGTGATTTATTTTTTCTTTAAGCCAAAGAGCTCTATCCACATTACCTGGTCGAAAATGACCCCATCGAGAGTGAAAAGGGATATTAAGATCAGGGTAATTTTCTCGGATTGTTTCCATGACAAAATCAACAGTCGAAGAAACTTTATCTTCATGAAAATGAAAATGAGTATTCCCAAGAGTAGTTTCTTTAAATATTTTCTTTGCCCCATCTCGAATGCAAACAGGAGAAAAGATGTAATCTAATTCGTTCACGTGATATCTCTCCCCTTCACTTTTTGAAGATCATCGCCCTTTTTGATCTCACCTTCAGTGAAATAACCCGCTGCTTTTTTGGCTTCCATTTCAACTTGGGCGTCTTGTGGAATAAGTTCATCTGGGATGGAAATACGATTCACGACTTCGATACCTGAATTTACAATTGCGTTGTATTTCATGTTCGACATGGAGTGAAGATTATGAATTTTTTTAATTCCAAAGAAGTGTAAAACATCTGGCATGAACTCTTGGAATCTAGCATCCTCTACTCCAGCGACACATTCAGTACGCTTAAAGTATGTTGCAGCTGAGTCTCCACCTTCTTGACGTTTTCTAGCGTTATAAACAAGAAACTTCGTTACCTCACCAAGGGCACGTCCCTCTTTTCTGTAGTAAGCGATAATACCGACTCCACCTTTTTGAGCGGTTTCAGCAGCATGCTCAATTCCGTACATAAGGTAAGGTCTGCAAGTGCAGATATCAGAACCGAAAACATCTGAACCATTGCACTCATCATGCACGCGACACGAGAGCTCAATGTTCGGATTCGATAAATCCTGAGGATTACCAAAAATATAAACGGTCGTTGAGCCTATTGGTGGAAGCCAAACCTTAAGATCCGGGCGAGTTATAAGCTCAGGGTACATTCCACCCGATTCTTGAAAAAGAATTCGGCGTAAAACACCCTCTTCAACGTTCAGGCGTTTTGCCATTCCCGGTAAATACCAAACCGGTTCAATTGCAACCTTGGTAATTTTTATGTCCATATTATCTTTAATAATTTTTCCATCGCACTTTAGTCTTCCTGCTCGAATAGCATCATGGATTTCAGGAATCTGAAGATGAGCTTGGGTGACAGCTATGGATGGACGGATGTCATAACCTTTATCAAAAAGAGATTTAAAATGAATTTGCGGGTCTAGCCCCCAGGGATCTAGAGAGACAATCTTTGTGGAATCATTCCAAGACGGAAATGGTCCCATAGGAACTGGTGAATAAGTATTATGAAGATCAGGTTTGTGCGAAGGAGGATATTTTCCACTCGCAACAGATAAAGCTCTATAGATTGTATAAGAGCCTGAGTGACTTCCAATCGCATTTCTTGCTTTTGGATTTGTTTGTGAAGCCACAACAGGGGCACGCTTAAGTGGATCAGCGTTTCCCCAATCAAGAGTCAGTGACTCCGGGTATTTTAAATTTGAATGTGTCGCTAAAACGACATGTTCTTTGCGTTCATCTAAATTAGACATATAGCTCCTTACGACATCCAGTTGGAGTCGTTTTGTTTTTCCCATTTAACAGTTACTTTTTTTACATCTGACCAAAAATCTAGTGAGTGCTCACCTGTAATATCTCCGGATCCAAATTTTGAAGCGGCAATTCCACCAAATGAAAAGGGCTCTCTTGGAACCGGCACTCCAACGTTCACTCCCACCATTCCAGCTTTCGCCTCACGAATCACTCTTTCAGAAAGTGTTCCAGAGTTCGTGAAAACAGAACATGCATTTCCGTACTCACTAGAATTCTGAATGCTCATGGCCTCAGTAATATCTTTGCATCTAATAATTGAAAGGATGGGTCCAAATAATTCTACTGCCTGAGCTTCAGAGCCAGCTTGAATATTATCTAAGATTGTTGGCCCAATCCAGTTCCCTTCTTCCATGCCTTCCGGAGCTTTAGCTTTTCTTCCATCAAGAAGAATCTTCGCTCCTGCTTTTTCAGCACGACCGATGGCCTCAACCAGAAAATCTCTTTGAGCCCTTGTAATAATAGCCCCCATATCTTTCCCAAGTTTTAAAGATGAAGCACGATCAAAAATTTTAGCAATATGTTTATCAACATCACCTACGGCCAAAAGAACTGAAGCCGCCATACAGCGCTGTCCAGCACATCCGGTGAATGAATCTGAGATTCCAACTCCTGCTAAATCAGGATTTGCGTCAGGGAGAAGGACGATATGATTTTTTGCTCCTCCCATACAGAGAGCTCTTTTCCCAAGGGACGTAGTCTTCGTATAAACGAGTTTAGCAATTTTTGTAGAGCCAACAAAGCCCACCGCCTTAACTTCAGGAGATTCAATAATCGCGTCCACTGTTTCTGCTCCACCATGAAGAACTGTAAAGAGTCCATCTGGAAGACCAGCTTCTTTAAGAGCGTTTGCAATCTCAATTGAAGTCAAAGGGGTCTTATCAGATGGTTTCCAAATGTAGGCGTTACCTAAGGCCAAACAAATGGGGATCGTCCACATAGGAACCATCGCTGGAAAATTAAAGGGAGTAATATTAGCGACAACTCCCAAAGGAATTCTTCTGTATTCGCAACTCACTCCTCGAGAAACTTCCATTCTTCCACCAACGTCCATATTCTGTAGTGAAAGAGCAAACTCTAGAACCTCAAGACCCTTCATAAGTCCTGCTTTCCCTTCCTCAAAGGTCTTTCCTGACTCACTGGACTTCAGGTGAGAAATCTTATCTAAATCTCTTAAGAGAATATTTCTAAAATTAAACAGTACACGTGCTCGCTCTTTGAGTGGAGTTCTACCCCATTCAACTTGAGCTGCACTTGCAGCCTTAATGGCGATTTTAATTTGATCAATTGTAGGTGGAAAAACCTCGCCAATTTTTTTCCCATTATAAGGAGAAACAATCGAGTGAGATTGGCCTTCGCCTTTAACCCAAGCTCCATTGATAAAATTTGAACACGAGATGACCTGATCTGGGATCTTAACTGTCATAATATAACCTCTCGAAAAAACTAAAGAGGAAAGGTTAATACAGAAGAATGGTTATTGCCTACGGGATAAAGCCTGAGTATAACAATCCAGAACTGCTCCATGGTCATAATTTCAAGCACTTAGCCTCGATCATGCCTCCCAATTGTTAAGAGTTCGATAAGAAATTCACACCCAGTGGTTTCGAAAACTTTCTCAGGATATAGAAAGGACAAATATCACAACTAATGG
>CAMAYW010000107.1 GCA_945862475.1 Bacteriovorax stolpii | reverse complement strand
TTTTTCATCAGACGTATTTGCGTCCACACGTTGCGCTTTAAAACTTCCGCAAGAAGATGAAAGGACAGCGAGGGACAAAATAGAAACTAAAAATTTCATGAGAATCTCCTATTAAACTTCACCATGACGGGCCTTCACAAAGTCCTCATCAATCTTTTCAAGTGCTTTTTTTACATTTTCTTTTAATTCAGGATCTGCTTTTTCCACAAGATCTTCAGAAGCTTTATCAATAGCTGTTTTTAATCGAGCTGTTTCCATACGAATGAGAGCTGCACAGGTAAATCCAACGTAGTCTTTCTTGGCGCCCATTTTTTGCTGATAGCTTCTTTTTTCCCAATAGGTTTTAATGACGGATGCCCCGTGAACCAAAGATTGAACTTTTTCTGCTAATGTATTTGATACATAATCACGAAGGGGCTGAGTTTTAGGGTTGTTGGCGTCAATGGCGGACTGACCTTCCGTAGAGGCGGCAAGGGATTTTTGGATAAACGTTGTGATTTCAGCTGCGATATCACTTCTCACATTTGCTTTGGCAAGATTACAAGCAATTTCACGATTTACTTTTGGTTCAGTCTCAAAAGAGAAATAACGAAATTTTGTGACATCCATATTTTCCTGAGCTGTCCAAATTTCTGCATCCTCTATCCAGCCTGGTCGAATACCATTTGTAGAAGATTCCTTAACCTCAAAATCTTTAGAAATTGTGGCAGAATAATCCACTTCTTTTACTTTCTTCTTGGTTGAACAAGCAACTCCCAAAGAAAGAACTAACAATAAAGAAAATAGCTTCATCATAAAAAGCTCCTTTTTATTTAATCAAGCCGTAAATCAGATAAATGTTTTTCTATATAATCATTAAAAAATCTTTTAACCTTTAACAATGCGTCTGATTGAGTTCTTCCTGTCACCGTTTCTGAAACGGTAAGAATCTTATTTTTTTCACCTTTCTCAAAGCTCGTAAGATTTAAGGTGAAGGTATATTTTTCAAATCCTTGAACATTGAGAAACTCTTTTATCGAGTCAACATTTAATGAGATCGCTTTGTCTGCATCACCTTTAACGAGTTTAAAACCTGCCTCCGTTAAAAGTTCTTTTAGTTTTTCACTCATCCAATCTGGGGCCTGGCCTATTCTTAAAGCGAGGGGTTCTGCCCTTGAACGAGACTCTTTCCATTCAGTTATTTCTTTATAACTCATAAGTGAGGGCTTTCCTGATCCAGAAAGAATAGAGAATCTATCATTGAGACTCTCCCTTTCCATGTAAAGCCTGACAATATTTCGGAGATTCGTTCTGCTGCGTTTTTGCCAGTGAACATTTAGTTCTTCATCAATTTTAGTAAGACGAGCACCAACAAGTTCTGATGCCTTCAAACGATCAAGAGAGGCCAGTGAATAAGTGAGTCCCTTTTCCTTAAATCTTTTCTTAATCTGAACAGCTTCTAACATTTGATCCACAGATTCTTGAAGAGATTGTTGAACCTCTTGACTCACTTTTCCCTGCCAAGGTACCGTTGAGCTCGAGGAAGTCATTGCATTAAACTCAGACTTGACTCTAACTTCGAAAATACTGGCCAAGTTACTTCTTGCCTGTGTATCCGCTTGAGTGAGTGTTTTAGCTTCACCAACAGCACACAACTCTTCCTTCTCCGAGCAAATATCATAGGGAGAATAGATCCAGTCTGGCGATTTTTTTGAGTCTAGAGATAACTCAGCACCTGGTCTCAAAATTGAACAGCCACTCAGAAAGAGAAGAATGTATATCTTTTTCATTTGCCAAAAATTGTGAACTCTAGTTGGATCTAAGTCAATGAGACTTTCGTAAACATTATGACACGTCCTGTCTCATGTAATCATAGCGAGAGATTGCTTAATTTCTGAGCAAAAACGAAGGCCATTATGATGAACAAAGTTTAACTTTATTCCATCGACACTGTTTGATAGAATAGAAGACATGAAAAACTCAACCATACTCGTAATCGAAGACGAACAAGATATTCGTGATCTTATTAGTTTCCAACTTAAAACTGAAGGACATGAAGTTATAACTGCTGAAAGTGTTGATAAGGCGATTACAATCGTTGAGCGCACTGAAAGAATAGATCTCTTCATTATTGACTGGATGCTGCCCGGAATTATGAGCGGTTTAGAGTTCACCAAGAAGCTCAGATCTCAAAAAAAATACACTGAGACTCCCGTCATCATGATAACGGCACTAACTCAGCCTGATAACATCGTTGCGGCCCTCGATGCAGGAGCTGATGACTATATCACTAAACCATTTGACCTCAATGTTCTTCAGGCGAGAGTCAGAGTTCAATTAAGAAATTTAGATCACTCTGCATCTAAAACTAATGATATGTTAGATTTTGGATTAATGAAAATTGAAGTCAACAAATGCAAAGTCACTGTTAAGAAAGAAGAAGTTCAACTTACTTCCACTGAATTTAAAATTCTCTCGATGCTTGCTCTTAAACCTGGGCATGTTTTTACGAGAGAGCAGTTTATTAATAATATTCAAGGTGAAAACATTTTTGTCACAGGAAGAACGATCGATACCCACATTGCTGGGTTAAGAAAAAAAATCGGTGAAGCCTCTGAGATGATTGAAACGATAAGAGGTATTGGTTATAGATTCAAAGATGTCCTCTAGGACGGCATACCCTTGGTTTTTCTTTTATCGTATCGCGAGATTAACTCTCGTTGTTTTTCTGCCTACCCTTTTTCTCATTCTCTTTCTTTATCGTTCTTCATACCGTTCTGGACTTGTCTCTCAGATGAGTGTTCAGGTGGAGGAAGACTTACGCTTAATGAAGCACACTCTCCTTCGGGCAAACGTAAACTGGGAAATGTGGTGCCAGTCTCTTCCGCCGTTAAATGATGTTCACTATACCCTTTTAAAAAGAGATGGAACGATTCTTTGCGATAGTATCGATAAATCCAAAGAGGGACAAAAAATTGTTGATCTTTCTGAGATTGAGGCGTCCCATGAATCAAAATTTGCTTCAGAATTAAGAAAAAGCCAAATCTTTGGTACTCAAGCTGTCTTCTCGTCAATGAGACTCGGCGAAGACCTTATGATAAGAAAAGTCATACCGGTCTCGTCCTTAAGAGATAACATGGACCGCTTTGATAGAGTTCTCTTTCTACGGATTGTGCCATTTGCAATTATTTCTTATCTCGTTTTTATTTTTCTTTTCTTTAGATCAACAAAGCCTCTCGGAATCATTCTTTCAAAGGTTGAAAAGTTTAAAGACGATATTCCTTTCAATAAAAGCTTAGAGCTTCTTTATGAGCGAGATGAATGGGGAGCTATTGAGGCAGCACTTAATAAAGCAGACTTTAAACTTCAGCAGCAAATCCAAGAAGTTCAAATAGAAAATGAAAAAAACACCGCCATTCTGGAATCAATTAACGATGACATTATTGCTGTTGACCGATTCGAGAGTATTCTATTTTACAATAGTAAATTTAAAAAGAATTTCATGAATCAAAAAGAGGGTCAGGAAATTAATAAAAAAATATGGCATATTTTTTCTGATGAAGTACTCGCTGCCTTTAAAGCCGTTTTATCAAATGGAGAACCGCAATCTCTAAAGGCTATGAATTTCCCACAGAGCAATAATTCAAATAGAATATTTGACCTAACCATCACACCTCTTAAATCCTCAAATGGGGCCATTAATGGTGCCCTTGGTGTATTCTATGATGTCACCGAATTTAAATTATCTGAACAAATGAGAGTTGATTTTGTTGCAAACGTCTCACATGAAATAAGAACACCACTCACCTCGATCAAAGGATTCACCCAAATTCTTCAATCGCAGGCATCGAAAGTTGATACAACCCTTCACCCATTTCTGGAAAAAATTGTCGCAAATACAGAACGTATGATTTCTCTTTTTAACGATCTCCTAAACCTTTCGGTCATTGAATCAAGAAACTATCTTCGCTCAGAAGAGTTTTACCTCCCTGATATCGTTGACGGAGTTCAAGAAAATATCAAAGCAAGTTATCCACAAAAAAGAATTGAATTTAAGCAAGACATCCAAGTGGATTATTTAAGGGGTGACTTTAGACTGATTGAACAAGTGATTCTGAATCTTTGTGATAACGCATGTAAATACTCTGGAGAAAATGTCACCATAACAATCTCTAGTTTTGAAAATAATTCAAATACCTATCTTCAGATCAAAGACAATGGTCCAGGCATCGGGAAAGAGCACCTTTCAAGGATCTTTGAACGATTTTATCGAGTGGATGCTTCAAGAGAGAGCTTAAGGGGAACGGGACTTGGACTATCAATCGTAAAACAGATTGTTTCAAAACACAGAGGAAAAATCTGGGCGGAAAGTGATGGAGTAGGTAAAGGCACAACTTTCATAATAGAATTCTCAAATAAAACCTAGAATAGATACTCTAACTCGAAGGCATAAACGAATTTTGAATAAGCAAAGTTCTCTTCATCTTTTGAAATGTTCTTCTGATAATCAAATTTTAAATTCGATCGCCAATTCTTTTTAAATGTTTTTGCTATCCTCGCATTTGGATTGATTAATAATTCTCGTCCCCTTGAATCTCTAGAATTGATTGGATCAACCGACGTGAGAGCGAGTCCAAAACTTGGTGTAAACCAGTCCTTTACTCTCGCCATGATAAGGTCTCCTCTAAAGGTAAAGGAGTCTGTATTATAGATGTTGTTCTGAACGCGAAATCGATCATAGCTAAAATAAAACAAGAGAATATTTAAATCAAAATGTTTAATTTGCTCCATCACAACACTCGTCATGGTTGAATCAGAGTCATCGAGATAGCTGTCTAGCATTCTGTATCTAAAGCGGACAATCGACTCTCCCCAGGAGAAGTGATTAAATCGTTCACCAAACATGAAGTTATGAGACCGAGAGTTAAATTCAAGTTTATTTTCAGCATTCACATCTCGTCTTGCTTCATTAAAATCGTAATCAAACAAAAATGCTGCCGGTTTTTTTCTATAACTATGCTCGTAAGAAGTTCTAACAGCGGGGGCCAGAAGGAAGTTATCGTTTCGGTAGATTTCTGGAGTACGATTGAAATAATAAGTATTATTAAATCTAAACTCAGGTGAGATCGTTATAAAATCTTCAACATAGAATGTATATCGACCAATGAAATCTGTTCTTGAATAAACAGATGCTTGTTTAGCTTTTGAAATCGTTGTTTCCGCTGGTGAGAAAGTGACGTTTGAATCTTCACCAAATTCCTGTGCAAATCGTAGAAGATAAGGTGGAATAAGTGTTGGTCTTCCATTTCTTAGATTGAATAAAATAAGATCATACTTTTTTTGAAGTTTTAAAATTTTCTCTTGAATAACTGGAGCAAGTCCAGATTCCTTATCAACAGCAAGTGCACTTTCATACTGTGGAATCACTTTATATTCAATTGTCTTGAAAGCATCTTTACTTTTTTCAGCTTCCTCAAGAAGCATGTCCCCAATGAGTAATTCTGACGCTTGTAAAACTTCATTTTTTTCTTCTTCAGGTAATTTTTCGATAAATTTAAAAAAATTATAGGCCTTATTTTTTTGTCCGAGCTCTTTTGAAATGTATCCTAAATAATAAAGAGAAACGGCTCGCTTGAATTTTTTCTTTAGAGATTCTCTGAATTGAAGTCTTGCCTCATTTAATTTTTCAGATGCAAAATAGGCTTGCCCCATCTCATAATTGATATCTTTGGGTGAAAAATCATTTGAGATGGATTTTTCAAATTGTCCTATGGCCAAATCAAACTCTTGAAGACGATTATAACAAATACCTTTCCAGTAATTAATGAATCCTAGAATTTGCTTATTTTTGGCATTCAATTCAATTAACTTATTTTCTATTTTTATTAATTCATCCAAAGTACTTTGATACTTCCCGCTTTGGAACTCTACTGCCGCAGATTGAAAAACTTTATTCTTTGCAAAAGATACAGACTGCACTTCCTCATTTGCGTAGACGCAAACACTCAGCATCATCAACAGCATCCATGCAATTCGTTTCATCTATAACCTGAGTCCTCTTTTAAGGACCTACACTAATTGTTGTATTTGATAAACCTGAACCTCTGGTTGGATCATTCACATTAAAAATCCCACCATTCTGATTAAATCGATTATCCACCCCTCCTAATCCTGGAGGTTGAATATCCATGTTGTTTCCACCAGGAAGATTCATAGCGGGCCCTCTATCCATGTTTCCAATTTGCCCAAAAGCAGTTGCCCTTGGAGTCACAATAGGAACAGGCGGAGGAACTTCTTTCGATTTTATTGTTCCAGAGTCATTTGTCGAAACAACGATTGTTCCTTTATCAGTGATTTCTATATTTTTTGGAGGAATATAGGTTCCATCACTTGCCACTCGACCTGAATCTGATCCGGGAATATAAGTGTTAGAGTTTTTGTCTAAAACTGAATCAGGGCCTGGAGGAATAATAACTCCCGAATCAAGATGAACGAAGGAACCATTCGCTGGCTTCACAGTTTCCCCTTTCACATATCCTTCGGGATCAGTAGAAGATGCCCTCTGTTCAATCATGGCAGTATCTTGATTTGAAACCTGTCCAAGTTCTTTATTTAAAACTTCTGGCGTATTACTCACAACAGAGCCACTAAGACCTGGGGGAACAACAGTTTTAGTTACCTCTTCAGCTTGTGCACTACTTGGAGTACGATCCTTATTCATTTCTTGGTTACGCTCTAATCTTTCACGCTGCTGTATATTCATGAGAGCGGGAACGGTAGGCATAGTACGACTTGGATCGACCACCGAAAACTCGCCCGGATACATGCGGACACCGCGGTCAACAATTTCTTCTAGCTTTTGAGTCGAAAGCTCATTTCTATTATCTAGTTTATTAAAAGCAATTTCTCCTTCAAAAAGAACGGTCGACGTACTCTTTCCATTGGTAGAAATAAGGAAATCTGTCCCTCGAACACCCATGACGGCATTTTTTGTTTTAATAAAAAGCTTCGATTTTTCTTTATCCTTCATCTGCAGATAATCTTTACTTACCTGAGAGCGAATCTTTCCTTTCACAAGATCAATCACCCCAGAGTCTTTGCCTGTGAAAGACTCGATCTTCATTTCTGAATTAGGTCCAATATTCATCTGTGACTTATCAATGAAAATAAGTTTTACAAAACTTTTTTCAGCGGTCTTTACGACTCCACCATTTTCTACCCACTCATCCACGCTGAGTTGTTTACTTTTTCCCAAAGTAAGAAGTGTTACTTCTCCGCGAAGAATTTTCACCACTGCAATTTTTGACTGTGCCAAAACCGAAGTCGAGAAAAAGAGAATGAGACACAATATTTTCATAAAAATTTCCTTGGCCTCAATAACAATTGGACCTAGTTTTCATTATAACCTTTTGAAAAGACAGCCCAAACAGGGCAAAAATGCCCACTCTTTTTAAAGGGTTAAAGTGTTTATCTTTT
>CAMAYW010000106.1 GCA_945862475.1 Bacteriovorax stolpii | reverse complement strand
GAACCGAATGCTTCTCGAGGGTGGCCAATAAATTTTTCAACTTTTGGTGCCTCTACAAGAATTTTAAACCACTCTGTTTTAGCTCCAAAAACTTTTCCAAAGCTTTGACCAGTAAGAGTTCCGGCAAACCAAAATCCAAGAGTGAAAACTGAAAGAATAAGGAGTGGAACGTTTTGACGAGGATTTAAATGCTCGTGGTGAATCTCATGGCCATGGTGATCATCATGTCCATGTCCGTGTCCATGATCATCGTGATGATCATTCATGCGGTTTTCCCCATAGAATGTGAGAAACATCATTCGGAACATATAGAACGCTGTGAGACCAGCACCCGCAAATCCTAGAATGGGAACAATGGCCATTAGTGGGCTTTGTCCAGCCATGAATCCAAAATAAAGCGCATCTCCAAGGATTCTATCTTTAGAAACAAATCCAGAAAAGAACGGAATCCCTGCAATCGCGAGCGTACAACACATCATCGCGAAATGCGTGTAGGGGAGATACTTCCGTAGCCCACCCATTTTTGGCATTTCTTGCTCGTGAATCGAGTGAATGATTGAACCCGCAGAAAGGAATAAACAAGCCTTAAAAATAGCATGAGTAATAAGATGCATGAAGGCAGCATTATATGAACCAACTCCAACTCCAATCATCATGTAGCCAAGCTGAGAAATAGTTGAGAAGGCAAGAACCGCTTTAATATCTGTTTGAACAAGGGCAATAGTTGCTGCCATAAAAGCAGTAATGGCACCAATGACCGCAATAAACCACGTGAGGTCACCAAGTACCATCAATGGATACATTCTTAAAGAAAGGTACACGCCGGCCGCAACCATCGTCGCTGCGTGGATAAGAGCTGAACCTGGTGTTGGACCCATCATCGCATCTGGAAGCCAAACATGAAGAGGAAATTGTGCTGATTTACCCATTCCGCCAAGGAAAATACAAAGACCAGCAAAAGTAGCAAGTGAGATTCCAATAACAGTTTGACCAGCAAATTTACCTTCAGCAATCGCCGCATAAATATCAACATAAGAAACGGAACCGATTACCATCCAAATAGCCACCATACCAAGAAGAAGGAACACATCTCCCACTCTCGTTGTCATAAAGGCTTTTAAGGACGCATCACCAGCTTTTTCTTTTTTATTATAAATACCAATAAGGGAATATGAGCAGAAACCCATGATTTCCCAAAAAATAAAGAGCGAGAAGAGGTTGTCTGAAAGAACGAGGCCCAACATCGCCGATGTGAAGAGTGGTAGAAAGATAAAAAATCTTCCGTGCTTTTCATCGTGATCCATGTACCAAGTGGAGAAAAGATGGATCAGGAAGGCTACACCTGAAACCATGAGTAGCATAATCGCTGCCATGTTATCAATATAGATACCCATATCGACTTTCCAGATATTGGCACCATAAGACAAATCAAACCAAGTGAATGTTTTATGGATGAAATAATCGGTCGCAAATTTTCCAAAGATAAAATCTCCGAAAATTTTTGCTGAAAAAATAAATGAAATAAAAATACTTAATGTCGCTAACCAGTCACCCTGACGAGGTAATTTCCTACCAAGAAAAGCATTAATGACAAATGCCAAAACCGGTGCAAGAAAAATAGGTGCGATACTTCCAACTGTATATTCCATGTCTGACCCTTAGTTTCTAAGCTGAGTTGCTTCATCAATGTGAATTGTCTCTTTGATTTGAAAGAAACGAATCACTATAGCGAGACCAACTGCTGCTTCCGCTGCAGCTACGACAATAATAAATAAACTAAAAATGTGCCCATCTAAGTTGTTCGTCACGTACCGTGAGTAAGCAACGAAATTTAAAGCAGCCGCATTAAGGATTAGTTCAATCCCTAATAAAATGGCGACGATGTTCTTTCTCGAAATCATAACCACTAGGCCTACGATGAAAAGAACAAGAGAAATAATGAGGTATGAAATTAAACTAATCATAATTTATCCAATTACTGCTTTCTTGGTCGCGCAATGATTGCCGCACCAACAAGAGCACCCAATAATAAAACGGAAGATAATTCAAAAGCTAACACATGCTCCTTAACTAATAAGTGACCAATCTGTGAAACAGTTGATGGAAACTCATTGCCAAAAGTCTTAGCAGGATAAGATTTCATAATATTTGAGAGAAGCTTTATGTTCGTGAGTAGAAAAACAAGTCCTACGAATAATCCTATGCCGTAAGTCCACTTATTCCCCATAGAAGGAGCAAGGCCTAATAAGTTTTGAGCACGAGAAACGAAATCTTTTCCACCCGTAAGCATCACTGCGAAAAGCATAAGAATCACAATCCCACCCACATAAACCATGATCTGGGTAACGGCGACAAAATCTGCTCCAAGAGTGGCGTATAATCCCGCAATTCCAATTAAGGACCCAAGAAGAAAGATACACGAATGCATGATGTTTTTTGTGACAGCAACGGCTATGGCACAACCAACCGTAAGCACTGCAGACAATAAGAAAAGTAATTGAGCGAACATTGGTATTCCTTAATTAGTGTCCACCGAACACAAGATCGGCGATAGATTTTCCATTAAACACAACAATCCAAACGGCATTTCCAACAAGGTTAAAAATAGCAATCGGAGTTAAATATTTCCAACAGATAGACATAAGTTGGTCCACTCGAAGACGTGGGAAAGTCCAACGAATCCAAATAACAACGTAGTAAAGAATAAGAGCCTTCGTCATAAAAATTACGACTTGGAAAAGCTGGAGAGGAATAATGTCAAACTGAACATTAAAAGGAAGGTTTCCCCCACCTAAAAAGAGAGCTGCTCCGACTCCACAAACCACAAAAACTTCGATGTATTCAGCGAGTGCAAAAAAACCAAATCTCATACCTGTGTATTCAGTGTGATATCCAGAAACAAGTTCAGACTCTGCCTCTGGTAAATCAAAAGGGGCCCTGTTCGTTTCTGCTAGAGCTCCAATGAAATAAACAAAGAAAGCGATGAAGGCAAATGGGTTATGAAAAATAAACCAATGGATAGGTGTCCCTTGCTGTTGAGAAAGAATGGTTCCAAACCCCATACCCCCAGCAAGTAACGTAATAGAAAGAACAGAAATTGTTACTGGTATTTCATAAGAAATAATTTGAGAAGCACCTCTCAATCCACCTAACATCGACCATTTTGAGTTAGAAGCATATCCACCCAAAAAGACACTGACACCAACAAGAGAAGAAATTGCGATAAGATAAAAAATTCCAACATTTAAATCCGCCATCATAAATCCGCTAGACCACGGAAGAACGGCGAGTGTTGCAAACACCCCAATGAGTGCAAGCATTGGAGCAAGATAGAATAAAAATTTATCAGCTGTATTAGGCATAACGTCTTCTTTCGTGATCATTTTCACGCCGTCAGCTAAAAACTGAAGAATCCCGTAAGGTCCTACTCTGTTTGGCCCAATTCTTTGTTGAATATCTGCTGAGATTTTTCTTTCCGCATAAGTTCCAAGGCCACCAATTGTTGCACATAACCCAACAATGGCTGCAGCAAAAAGGAGATAAATAACGAAAGCAAGAAGGCCTTCATTTTTACCGAAAATCCCAATCAGGACATCGTAAAACTCATACTGCGATAGATAACTGACAAGAGTTTGATTCATGAATATAAACCTTATTTATTATTTTTTATTCGAAACTTGGAAAGACTTTACCCAGTCAAGATCGCCTTTTTTCCAGCAATAAGCTATGCCCTCAATAAGAACAGAGATAAAACTTAAAAAGACGATGAGAGCGTATCCACCTTCACCAACTTCATTTAATTCTTTAAAAATGGTAGCCACTGGAAACATCAGTACCGATTCCACGTCAAAGATGATAAAGATCAAACCTACGACGTAGAAGCGAACATTAAATGCTGACCAAGCAGATCCCACTGGCTGCTCTCCGCATTCATAGGGAGTTTGTTTGAGAATAGAGGGTTTTTTTGGAGCAAGAAGGACAGAGACAAAGTGTCCGCCCGCAAACAAAAGAACTGCAATACCCATGAGGATAACAATAGGCATCAAGCCATCAAACTGAGCTGGTGTCATGGAAGTCTCCACTTCTATTAAGGTCGGAAAAAAGTAGTTTTAAGATACAAAAGATGTTGAATTTAGGAAAGATGTTATTTTGTTCGAGACTATGTATTGTAGAGGTTGACTCCACGCTTCTTTAAGAGTGAGAATGCAACCTTTTTCATCGGGATTAAATGTGACACTGTTTAATGGTATTCAATCTAAAATTCAACATTGGCTACAAAGTGGCGACGAACTCTCTCTTAAAGGAGTTTCCCCAAATCAATGGGCCCTTCTTGCGGGTAGTTATTTTTCACAGCTGCTCTTTGATTCCACGCATTTGATCGTTTGCTCTGATCAAGATGAAGCAGAAGAAGTTTTTGAATCACTGAAGCATTTAAGAAATATTTATTTTTACCCAGGGCACAATCATGGGATTTACAGCTCCATACTTGCGTCAGAATCTGCACTCCTTTCTCGCTGGGCCGTGTTACAAAAATTAATTCAAAAGAGTCCTATTGTCGTTATAACGACATTTGAAGCCATGCAAATTCTTGGCCCTGATAAAAACTTTTTTTTAAACAACTGTTTCAAAATTAAAAAAGACGACATTATCTCTCCCTTTGATCTTGCAAGTAAACTAACCCAGATGGGTTATTTTCCATCAAGCACAATTGAAGAACCGGGGACTTTTTCCAGAAGGGGAGAAATTTTTGATATTTATCCCATTTCCCACGCTGCCGTTCGGCTTCATTATTTCGATGATTTAATCGAAGAGATTTTTGAAATTGATGTAGAGACTCAAAAAACGAATCGTGAAAAAACTTTTTCTGAAATTGCTCTGATCCCTGGACCAGGCCAGTTATTAAAAGAGGAATTTGCCTCAAAACTGCGCAGTAAGCTTCCGCAAGCGCAGCCAGCCTTTAAGAATAAATATGAGGCAAGAAAACAACTCTTTTCACGAGTGGGCGAGGGACAATTATTTGAAAATTATGCTCTTTTTATTCCCTTGTTTTTTGAAAATCCTTCTACTCTTTTAGATTTTTTACCGATTGAATCAAAAATAACTTTTTTAAATTTTGATAATGGTCAAAATAATTTCGATCTTTTTTTTGCTGCTCAAAGAGAGGATTTTGAGAATCATTTGAAGAATGTTGAAACCTATTCCATTTTACCAAGTCCAGATTTATTTTTTAGAGAAAAATTACCTGAACTCACTTTGAAGCGCTTATATATAGATCAATTAGATATTACAGTTAATTTAGATACTCCCTTTAATAAAGAAATTCATCTTCATTTTGAAAAACTAAAAGCATACTTAAACACAAAGTTACAAAAAAATGGACCAGTTCCAGACAATAAATTTGAATTTATCAAAGCGAGTTTAAAACTTTTACGTAAAGAACTCGACGTGAGAGGGGATTTAATTGTCTCCTACAAAACTGAAAATGCCAGACAAGAGCTCCTTTACCTCATGGAGGAAAATCATTTAACAGATCTTGGTGAAAGATTACATTTTGTTTTCGGAAAACTTGATGAGGGTTTCTATTATAAAAATGATCATATCTTCGTTTTGTCTGAAGGAGATTTTTTTTCCGTCAAAAAGAAAAAAACAAAGCAAGTAAAGTCTACAAATAAAGATTTATTTGCTGAGCAACTAGCGACCCTTAAAGTTAATGACTACGTTATTCATCGAGATTATGGAATTGGAATATATAAGGGCCTAGAAACCATTTCGGCCGGTGACCAGAAGAGCGATTTTTTAGTTATTACCTATGAAGACAACGACAAGGTTTATGTCCCTGTTTATAAACTTAATCTCGTTCAAAAACACGCAGACTCGTCTTCAGGTTTAAAAGTTGCTTCTTTAAAATCCAAAAAATTTAGTGAACTAAAACAAAAAGCACGAAGTTCCGTAAAAAAACTTGCCTTCGATCTCATTAAACTTCAAGCCGAAAGAAAGCTTCGGGGCGGCTTCCCTTTTTCTCCACCGGATCATCTCTATAAAGAGTTTGAACTCTCTTTTGCGTTTGAGGAAACTCCTGATCAGGAAAAAGCAATTCAGGACGTCCTTGAAGACATGCAGGGACAATATCCAATGGATCGCCTTGTTTGTGGAGATGTTGGGTTTGGAAAAACTGAGGTTGCGATGAGGGCCGCCATGAAAGCGGTTTTAGATAAAAAACAAGTTGTTCTTCTTGTGCCCACAACAGTATTAGCTCTTCAGCATTTTCATTCTTTTAAAAAGAGATTTGAGAATTTTCCCGTGAATATCGATTTTGTTTCTCGATTTAAAACCGCTAAGCAAAAATCAGAAATCTTAACCGAAGTCTCTGAAGGGAAGGTAGATATTCTCATCGGAACTCATGCTGTTCTTTCAGATAAGGTTGAATTTCACGATCTCGGGCTACTTGTGATTGATGAGGAACATAGGTTTGGCGTCGCTCATAAGGAGAAGTTAAAACTCATAAAAACAGGTGTTGATGTTCTCACGATGACAGCAACTCCTATTCCAAGAACACTTCAACTCTCTTTTTTAGGAATTCGGGATCTTTCACTAATTCAAACGGCTCCGCCAAGAAGGCAAGCGATTAAGACTTATATTATTAAAGAAGATGATCTCACTCTTAAATCAGCGATTGAAAAAGAACTCTCTCGAGGTGGGCAGATTTATTATGTTCACAATCGTGTTCATGATATTGAAGAACATGAACTTTATCTAAAAAAGCTCGTCCCCAAAGCTCGCATTTCCGTGACACACGGACAAATGAATGAAAAGGACCTTGAAAAAAGAATTAATGATTTTTACGATCATAAATCCGATATTCTCCTTGCGACTACGATCATTGAATCTGGTATTGATATCCCTAACGCTAACACCATGATCATTGACCGTGCAGACACATATGGCCTGGCACAACTTCATCAATTGAGAGGAAGAATTGGTCGCTCGGATCGTAAAGCGTATGCTTACTTTATTGTCCCAGAAAATAGAACTTTATCTGAAACCGCGCAGAGACGCCTTCAAGCACTCCAAACTTACGCAGAAATGGGTTCAGGTTTTGCACTCGCTTCTTCCGATATGGAAATTCGCGGAGCTGGTGATATATTGGGGGGCGAACAATCAGGTCACATTGAGGCGATTGGTTTAGAGTTTTATATGGATCTTCTTCAAGAAGCGATCCAGGAAATTAAGGGTGAACAAAAAGTTTCGGCGAAAAATATTGAAATCCAAGCACCTTTTTCGGCCTACATACCGAATGCTTATATTGAAGACCATGCTTTAAGACTTAAGTATTACAAACGCCTTTCTAATTGTGGAGAACTTGGTCGACTTGAAGAAATAATTTCTGAACTTACCGATGCCTTTGGTCTTACACCAAAAGAGCTTGAGGCCCTCTATTCAATACTAAGATCAAGAATCATTTTTAAGCCACTAGCACTTCGGCTGATCAAAG
>CAMAYW010000105.1 GCA_945862475.1 Bacteriovorax stolpii | reverse complement strand
TTGCTCCAGCATGCTCAGTTAATCCATCCGGTAAGAGTAATGAAAATACGACTAAAGGTTTATCATCCAACAGCTGTCTTGCTTTAGAAAGGTTTATGAAAAAGTATCCGGATAGAAAAGCTTTTCGTGATAATACATATCCAAAAATTGAAGATTACTTAATGACTTTTCAGAAAGTGAAACTTGATCCGCTTTTGTGTAAAAACGCATTCCCATCTGAAGATGATTCAAAAGATTGTAAGTGGGGAACATCAGGTTCTGGAAGTTCAGGGTCTAGGGTTAGTGATCAATAACTATTTTAGATCTCGAAGTTCAAACCACCCATCTTTTCTCACCCAGCATTCGCTACCTGACTTTAAATCCCATTGTCCGTTGCAGTCAGACTTTGACGAGAGTCCCTGGCAGAGAGGCCAGATTTCCCAGACAAATTTATTCTTAAACACGTACCCAGCAGGACAAGCCTGATCTATCATTTTTTTCTCGAACCATTGACCTTTATTGAGATAGCACCACAAAGGGGGTGTGATAGGACTTGGTTTATCCGATAGAGCAGATTGATAAGAGTCTACACATTTGAATAAACGAATTTTCTCAATTGGGCTATCCTCGCAAACGCTATAGCCATTATTATCAGGTGCACTTATTTGATTATTTGGGCATGTTTTATTGATTGTCAGTGCCTTCCATCTTCCCGAATCAAATTGTAGGCACCATTGTTTATTTTCTTTAGTCCACTGTATGGGAGAGATATTCTTACACTCAACGGAACTCATTTTTTGTGGAATGAGTGGACCGCAAATAGGGTAGCCTTCAAAAGTACCAAGGTTCTTTTGCCCTGCTAGGCATTGGAGTTTTGGCATTACCCGAGGCAGATTTAAGCGACCTTCGAGTTCTGAAATCATAAGATTCATTAAAAAGATACAATCATGGCCATTAGCGATTTCCCAGCTTCTCTCTCTCATATCTCTTTGCCAAATCCAGTCTCCTCCGTACCTATGGCGAACTGATTTTAGTAAGTTTCTTGAGGAGGGGCACATGAGAAAAACTCTATCAACGAGTCTTGGGTTTATTCCTCGATAGAGGTACTCATAAAAAGGATTTAAAGGATCTTTCTCGTAAATCTTATTTGCGATAGAGAGGTAGTTGTCATCATCTAAAAATTGAAGTCTTTTAAGAATAAGGATTTCTATGGCCTTAAGATGGAGTTGATATCCCACTGGAGTAAAATCAGTTTCGGTAGAAAAAAGATTCAATGAGTACCCTTCATTAAATTTTTTTACTATTTTATAATCCTTAGCTGAACTTTCATGAATCCTGTATTCATTAAGGAGCGCTTTAAAAACATTCTTCTGATTCCCTTTGATATCACAACGACTATCAGAGGCCTTTAAGCACATTCTTCCTTTGCCAGAATACTCTATCCAGTGGAGCCATTTGAGAAAGGATTCTTTCCCATTTTGAGGGGTTGCTAATAGCCAGCTCGCTAGACCCAAGGACATATCTCGACTAAAAGAATCAGCCTCCTCCTTGTTGGTTTTTCCTGGACCTCTCCACCAGCGACCATCTAGTCCTTGTGAGTTTTTTACATCCAAGCATCTTTTAAATGAATTAGTATTATCTTGAGCGAGAGTTGAAGCAAAGCAAGTATATCCCGCCCAAGAGAGAGTATCTTTTTGTAAGCATTCGTTGTGAAAATCTGAAATTTCACCCTGCCTACCGGCCGTCTTACACTCACTTACCCAACTAGATACAAGGTCCCTTCGTTCTTTTAATAATGGAATCAGAGGATTTGTTTTTGATAACAAATCCCCAGAGCTAAGTATGAGAATAACGATGTATGGAAGAATACGACCCATCATTAAATGATTCTAGTCGATTAGCAATCTTTTGAACAGACACAGATAGCACTGATGCCACCTTTAGGTTCCTTTCCTCTTGAAAAAGAACGGACCAGCTCAATTTGATTGTTCATTGTTTTATTAAGATTTAAATTTAAAAGTACCGGATGACATTCAGTAAGATTAACGTTTCCTGGATTTGGGAATCCTTTTGCTTCAGAAGTTTGGAGAAATCTTTGATCATTTATTTTTGGCAATATTCTTAAAAGGTCCTCTCGGTTATTTTGAAGTTCAGATAATTTTGGGTAGCGCCAATTCTTTCCTAGAATCTTACATGAAAGTTCGGATTGAGATAGTGTTCCTGTAGTGTCTTGTGCCAAGCATAGATCATACCTTTCTCCGCCAACTTTTGTTGGAATGGCCCCTGCTTGTTGTGTAAGATCAATCCGTCCAAACCGAGAAGCATTTGTGCTTAAAAGTGATACTCTTAGACCAGTGCTTGTCATTTGAGGAAAACCATTTTTTGAGTTTTCATTTTTCATGGCCTTACTAAGGAGTTTTTCCCGATAGTTATTATTTTTATCTTCAAGATAATATTGAATTCCTCTTTCAAAACATTCACCTTCAGTTTTTAGTTTCCTACAAACATTCCACTCGAAGTCTTGAAAATTATAGTTAAAAGTTTCCGGGAAAGTTGACGAAATTTCTCCTTTGAGTGTTTTTCTTACTCTAAGAATAACTTCATCGGCGAGAATTTTACCTTCTTTAAGGCGCTCAATGGCATAGACCGAGTCATTAACTTTAATAGTTGCTTTCGTGATGTAATCTTTAAGAGATTCAGCGATTTTGGGGTCATTTTGTGACAACTCTTTCACAGTCTTTTTTCTTTTCTCTAATTCAGTCATCGCATTTTTAAGAACTGTTTCTGATTCTTTTAAAACCGCTTTGTAATTTTCAGTATTAACATCACTTCTTCGCCAAATATTTTTTTGAATAACGAGGCTCAAATCTTTAAAGCTTCCAATTGAAATTGCGCCTGTGCATTTTTTGAAATCGTTGTAGCATAATGTGGCGAGGACATCATTTTCATCATTCATTGTAAGTTTATAGGGATGTAGTCCAGTAAATCGATATTCAGCATAAGCCGAAAAAGTAAATACTAGCGGTAAAAAAGCCTTTAGAATAGACATAGAGACTCCAAAATCAATTTTTTGGTTATTATCCTCTTCTCTCTGATAAATTTCATCGAACTTGTAATTTTTACATATATTAAAGTCTCGATTGGATTGGTTATTTTGGAAATGTTAGTTAAAAACCAAACATTAATTCAAGGTCCTAGGTATGATTTTAACTTTTATCAGTTCACTTATTCTTTTATCTTCAGCTCATGTATTGGCGTCATCCGAGGCGATTTATGCCGAAATAGTCTCTAAATTCCATGAGAGCCAGGACGAAATTAGTTATAGTGACCTTGAAAATAAAAAGTGCGTTGTCCTTCGAGAAGTGAACCCTCATTTGCCCCTCCCGATGAAAATTCATATCTTTCCTGAAGGACAAATTTGGCAAAATCAATCTGAGGCATACACTGTTCCAGGAACTCCAGAGCTTGTAACCTATCCCCATGGTCCACTTTTTCCTCCTGTTGTTATTCCTGCAAAACCTGAAGTTTATGTTCCAGCACAAAACGAAATACTCATTGGTAAGGTTTTTTTAGAGGTCGATGGGGCCACTGGAAATAAGAGACGAGCGTTTTGGAGTGAATTGGCGCAAACGAAGATCATTCTTAGAAGTAAAGAGATCGGAAGACAATTCGAGTCTCGGAATAACTCTTGGTATGACTGGAATTTTGAAACCGTGATCAAAAAATCAGGCCCTTTTCTCTTTTTTATGAAAAGAAATTGGTTTCAAAGTGTCCGTCAATATAACCATGTGGGCTACTGCTGGGAGTAGTTTTAGATTTTAATTTCCTCACAATATTTTGGCCAAGTTAGTTGAACTTTAGGGGCAGCTAACTTCATCGAGCTCTTAAACTCATCTAGTTTTTGCCCCCAAAGAATATTGATAGATCCATCTCTGGGCTTTTCTAAAAGAAAATTATCATGGTGTAGGGGGATCACTTGACTCACTTGTGCCCCTAGAACTCTACCTTTTATGAGTTCGTCCGATGACCTGCGATTAGCAACGGTAAGAAGAAGAACCTTTGCCTTAACGTTTTTAAGTGGGTCCTGCGCCTCAACCCTCCCAATCGCCTGATAGAGGATAGATCCATCAGGGTGCTTAATAAGAAAACTCAAGGAATCACCTACCCGGTAGTCCATAACGTTTGCCGGTGGGATTAGAGGGGCCGTGATGTGTCCATCGGCCAGCATAACGTCCCAGAAGTGAGGTGAGTGGGGCGTGTTAAAAAATTCCACTGAGAAGTCCCCCAATTTAACTGTTGTCCCTGGCCGGACGATTTCTGTTTGAGACCTCAGTAACCCACCCCCAAGGCCTACATTGACCGTTGAGCTAGAACCATAAAGTTTTCCGCCGTACTTTTTAATGACGTAGGGAGCATCAATCACATGGTCATAGTGAGCATGGTTAACGAAAACCCCATCAATTTTTTTAATCCCACAACGATTAAACCAATAATCCACTTCGCTTGGATCTGTTTGAATCTTTTTCCAAGGTAGAAAATCTAAGACTGAGACGTAGGTAAGTGATGGATCAAAGAGAATAGTCGTCTTACCGTCTGAGAGAGTAAATGTTGTAATTCCAAGCCATTTAAAGCTGAGGGAAGCAAAGGCGCTAGAAGAGAAAAATAAAAGTAATAAAAGGTACTTTGTCATGTTGATGAACCCGAACATTTTTTGCTATAGAGATTATACCACGAGGAGGAAGAAATGAGTGAAGAGAGAATTGTGAATTTAGAAATTAAATTTTCCCATCAAGATCATTTTCTCATGCAGCTTAATGAAGTCGTGATGAACCAAAGTAAAATCATCGAAAGATTAGAAAAAGAGATCATAGATCTTAAATCATCTTTAAATCTTGGTTCTGATGTGAACCCAAATAGAACACTTTTAGATGATAAACCGCCGCACTATTAATCCAATTAATCTAGAAATTGAATTAATTTTGAAAGAGACACAGTATTTTTATCTAATTCACAAAAAGCTTCATCACTACTTTCATTTCTAAGATAAATTATCTTCCCATTAATCTTTTTACAAATGACAGATCCAGGATGTTTCCCACCAGCGAGCTCTTCAGCTGGGAGAGGATTTTTTTGAATATAATCTTTTGCGGTTTGAATTAAAGGACAAGACTTTTCACATCCACTAGAAACCCAGTCACCCCTAGAGTCCTTTGTGAGATCTATTTTATAATCACCAGTTGACCAAGTCGCAGCAGATGATAGAAGTGGAAATGACAAGATCATCAGAAGCATCTTCATGACTATTCCAATATATTAAGCATTCTAGTGTTGTTAATAACGACACTAGCTGGTGTCCAAAAACCACCCTGCCCAGAACACTCGTAGCTCGTGTGATATGAGCTACAACTTGATCCCCAGCTATTTTGAATTAAATATTCTTTAACACCATTTTTACATCTCGATCCAATAATTGTAACAGCGTGTGAGCCTTCACCTTTTTTGTAACCAGTTGCCTTGGAGTCACCGCAGGTAAATTTATTTGTTCCAGAAATTAAAGTCTGTGCAGTCGGGTCTTTGAAGTATCTTGTACAGGTTGATATTCCTACGGGAGTCCCTTTTTTCATTTTGCTCTCAATAGTAGAAGCAACCTGGGACTCAAAATGATCTTTTGATTTTGAATTTTTAGATAATTCTGCAAGATCAATTTTACTGCAAATAAGACTTGTTGGTATTTGAATTTTTGAAGAATTGCATGAAAATGCTTCCGAAAAAAATTGGTCTCGATCTCTGTGGCCATCAAGAATATTTGCGATCTCACGTAAGGTCATGCCAAGATTTGTTAAATTTAACACATCTTTTGCTGATGAACTTAGAGGATATGGACAAAATGGGCTTTCGTTTTCTTCTTTTATTTTAGTGATAAGACAAGATTCATTTTTCTTCATTTCTGAAGCCACAATAGAAATGTTTTTGTCTAAGATATCTCCCGTTCCTTTATATAGGTTTGAGTAATTTCTTGGAAATATTTTCTGAAGATGAATCAAATAACTTTTTCCATCCTTGAAATCCCTAGCTCTCATTTGAATCGATTCTGGTGAGAGTTTTTCTGCATCAGACAAAGCCTTATTGTAGAATGTCCCATACCACTTACTTTGATTTTTTAAATGACTTATGTAGGAAGCCTTGAGCGCTTGAAATAGGTCTTTTTTAACGGGACACTCCTTCATGGCCGACTCAATTTTTATTTCCACTTCTGTCACTGAATTTGTAAAAGGGAATCCAGTAAACAGGGGTAACTGAGTTCTGGTATCGAAGTATTCACTTAGAGTTTCAATAATTTTTTCTTGATCATAGGGATTATTTTTTGTGAGTTGCTCAAACCGATCGCTTTCTGCTGAGCAAATTCTCTGGCCTTTAATTAAATTAAAAGCATCACAAGTATTTCCCGCATCTATATAAGTTCCACCAATGCCTTTTTCGTTTTTCCAACGTACTGCCTTCTTTTGAACAGGCCCTGAGGCATCTCTTTGCTTTTTCTCCATAATAGCAAGCTGAACTCTTGATAAATCTGGATGTCCGGGCATTTTCGCTTTTAAAAGCTTGTGAAGTTGTTCAATATGACAAATGCCAAGTCCATTTTGATTTGTGATCCTGAGGGGATGAAGAGACCCGTTTTTATCTGATAGATTAACGGTCTCTGTTCCAGTGCAGGAGAGAGAGGCATAAGAAAATGGAGTAAAAACAATGATAAGTAATGTAAAAATCATTTTCATTGAAATATTATACAATAACTCTTAAGTAAGTTGAGTATAGGAATATTAATCCGTACCTTTGTGGTCGGTTTTTATGGGAGTTTAAAATGAAAGAATTTTCTCTTAATGGGTCTGAATATATTGATTTATGTGACCTCATGAAGCTTGTTGATTTTGCTCCCAATGGAGCTGTTGCTAAGCACATTATAGCTTCAGGTGTTGTGAAGGTCGATGGTGAAATTGAAACCAGAAAGCGCTGTAAAATCCGCACTGGCCAAGTCATAGAATACCAAGGCCAGAGTGCTAAAGTTATAGATTAGATTAAAGGTTCTTGTTTCCTGTTTGTTGTCCTGAGATGAGCTGATGATTGCCATCTAATGTTTTTACAAGATGCTTTGAGATAACCTTTACAGTTTTCTCTACGTCTTCAGCGACACGATTTTTGAACATACTTGCTAGCGATGAATTCGGAACAATGAGGCTCACATACGTGAGAAGAGTTTTCCCATCATAATTTGAAAAATTCATATATCCATCGGTGGCCTTAAGCATTTTCCCATCAACGAGGTTCCATTTTAGGGTGTAACTCCCATCATTGTTTTTTGAGATGATATTATTAGTTGTGTGAGACGTTTTTTTAACTGGCCAGGGCATCGACATTTCAAAATAAACTTGAAGTTGATTTTGAGAAACACGTTTCACAACCTTTGATTCAAGCATATCTGGGATATAATTTTTGTGAGTTTCAAAGTCTAGAAATACATCAAGATTTTGTTTTGGTGAATGTTTCAAAAGAGTATAAACAGTC
>CAMAYW010000104.1 GCA_945862475.1 Bacteriovorax stolpii | reverse complement strand
AAGTCTCTAGTGGAGATGTTTGAAGATACACCCCAGAAGGAACTCGAGTGAATTCTAAATCCATATGCATGCAAAGTTTTTTTGCCTGCTCTTGGAGAGCATGTGAAGAAAGAATCTCAATTTTCACATTGAGAGTTTTTGGATTAATTCTATGTTTTCTTTGGAGCTCAACTAAACCCTCATCAGTCGCAACGAGTTTCTGATGCACTCTCCTCGTATTTGTAAGGGCAGCAGCTATACTATGAAGGCCAAAAATGAGATCAAAATCTAAAGCCATTTGCCCAACTCTTGTAATTTCTTTTGTATAGTAGGTATAAGTTCTTCTTTTTTAACTTTGAGTGTCTCACCGTTTTTTCTGATTTTAACTTCTATCTCGCCAGTTGCTTGATAATCCCTTTCTCCAAGAACAACTCTGATAGGTAATCCGATGAGATCAGCATCCTTAAACATTTGACCAGGGCCCAATTGGCGGTCATCAAAAAGAGTCTCAAGACCTGCTTTTTTGATTTCATTATTTAAGTCTTCCGCGAGGGCCTTTGTTTCTGGAGTTTTACCAATAAAACATAGGTACACATCATAAGGAGCGATGGATGCTGGCCAGATGATGCCATCTTTATCGTTATTTTGCTCAATAGCGGAAGCGAGAACACGTGTCACTCCAATGCCATAACACCCCATAATAGGTGTGACGGCTTGGCCTTTATCATTTAAGACAGTCACCTTCATACTCTTTGTGTACTTATCTCCAAGTTGGAAAATATGGCCAACTTCAATACCTTTTTTAAGAACAATTTGATCATCGCCGATGAAGTCGCCATCTTTGGCCATCCTCATATCCGCTCTAAAGTGCTTGGCCTTCGTATCTCTTGAAGGAACAAATCCTTTTAAGTGAAACTCTGGTTCATTCGCCCCAACAACATAAGAAGCATTCATATCAATTGATTCATCAAAAACAATTTTTAATTCTGCAGTCGTTCCTGGACCCATAAAACCTTTCACAAGTCCCAAGCGATCTAGCTCGTTTTGCTGAGCTGGACGAATATGTTCAGCATTAACTTTATTTTTAAATTTCACTTCATTTAAATTATCGTCACCCAAAAGCATGATCATAAAATACTGATCTTTCCCATTAATAACGGCATTCATCACGATCGATTTTAAACTCTGAGTGATTGGGAAACCGTGAGCTTGGCACACTTCTTCACACGTTTTTTGATTGGGAGTGGAGAACTTTTCTAAAGCTATTTGCGGAGCGGAACCCAAATTTTTTCTTGTCGTTATCGCCTTTTCAATATTTGCGGCAAACTTAGTGCGTGGGACTGTGACCACATAATCTTCACCATTATCAGCGACAACTTGGAATTCGTGAGTTTTCGCCCCACCTCCGGCCATCGCCCCACCATCGGCTTCAACCGCAATAAATTCTAGTCCCATCCGTCTGAAAATATTTTCGTAAGCAATATAAATTTCGTCGTAAAATTTATCAAGGGAAGCCTTATCGATATGAAAGGAGTAACCATCTTTCATAGTAAATTCACGCGCCCGTAAAAGACCAAAACGAGGACGAATTTCATCTCTAAACTTAGTATTAATTTGATACAAACAAACCGGAAGCTGCTTATATGAATTCACCGTTTTTTTAAATAGATCTGTGACCGTTTCTTCATTGGTTGGGCTGATGCAAACTTCGCGCTCGGCACGATCTTTTGCCTTAAGCATCTGTCCACCCATACCATCCCACCGACCTGATTCCTGCCAAAGCTCAGCTGGAGTCACCACGGGCATCGTTATTTCAAAACAATTAATCTTATCTAGTTCCTCACGGATGATCTTTTCGACTTTTTTTAAAGAACGAAAGGCCATAGGTAAATAAGTATATAATCCAGCCCCCGTTTTAAACATCAGCCCGGCCCTCATCATAAGTTGTTGTGAGACAACATCTGCATCAGACGGAGTTTCTTTTAATGTTTGCCAATAACCTTGTGAGAGTCGCATGAAATCCTTTATTCGAATAAGCTATTTGTATCTAAGTCTTTGGTTTCCAAATATATTTGCAATTCACATTTTTCAACAAGGGCACCAACTTCGACCTTTGGTGAGGTATCATTCACCGGAATGATTTCCATTTCAGTTTTCATCTCTATCCCAGAGCAGTTGGAATAATCAAATATAAAAAGTGTAAGAAGAGCTCCAGGAATTTCTAATGGAACAATTTCTTTGAGTTCAAATTGTTGACCCTTCACGAGCTCGAGGATTGATCCACTTCTCTCTGTTTGAGGGAGTTGAAAAGACTGCGAAAGTTTATAAGTATTTTTCGTATCGAGCTGATCCCAAGTCGACGCAAAAAGTGAATGCGATAAAAAAAGTACCCATATTAAAAAATTCATTATTTATTCCTCCATGAAAGTCACCCTATGTTATCGGTATTGGTCCCAAATGTGAAATTACATCACGACAGAAGCACTGCTTCATCAGTAAAATGCCTCTTATGATGAGTTTTAGAAAAGCTACTCTTAGTGACATTTATGACCTTACTGAACTAGTAAACTCTGCTTATCGAGGAGACGGATCCAAAGTGGGCTGGACCACAGAGGCCGATCTTCTTGGAGGTCAGAGAACAGATGCTGAAAAAATTTCTGAGATGATCAAGGCTTCAGATTCACAAATTGAATTAGCGATTGAAAATGGTGAGCTTCAAGGCTGTATCTACATCAAAAAAGAAAATAAATTTGTTTATTTTGGAATGCTGACAGTAAGACCCACTCTCCAAAATAAAGGTGCGGGAAAACTCTTACTCTCTCACCTAGAAGACCTTACAAGGGAATGGGGTTACCAGAAAATCCGAATGACTGTCATCAGTCAGAGGGAAGAACTGATTGCCTTCTATCAAAGGCGAGGATTTAAATTTACAGGTGAGACGGAGCCCTTTCCGGAAAATGATCCTCGTTTTGGATTACCCAAAACGAAGCTCATCTTTCATGTATTTGAAAAAATTCTTTAGTGAGAAACTGAAATAAATTGCGGAAGCTTGTGGGCTTCGCGAACCTCTGCTTTTAGAGCAGAAGCTGAAACAATTTCATAAGCAGAAGGTGTATCAAGAAGCTTTCTACAAAGAAGATTATGGAGATTATGTCCTGATTTAAAAGTCGTGATTTTACCAGCAATCTCATGGCCCAAAAGACTTACGTCTCCAATGGTATCCAAGATTTTATGACGAACAAACTCGTTATTAAAACGAAGTCCTTCTGGATTCATCACCTTGTACTCATCAAGAACAATCGCATTATCAAGGGATCCCCCTTTAATAAGGCCCTTGCGCTTAAGCATATCCACGTCTTTAGCAAACCCAAACGTACGAGCCCGAGCAATATCATTGATAAAAGTCTCACAAGAGAACTCGAAATCAAATCTCTGGGTCTTAATCACTGGGTGAGCAAAAACAATTGTTGAATCAATCACAAGATTTTGAGCTGGCTCAAACTGGGCCCACTTTCCATCTTTTTCAACTCGAACGGTGTCCAGGATAACGAGGAACTTTTTTGATTTATTAAGATTTTTAATTCCAGCTTCTTTTAATAAGAAAACAAACGAAGCTCCAGACCCGTCCATGATAGGAACTTCAGGCCCATCAATTTCAATTAAACAATTATCTATTCCTAAACCGTAGAGGGTTCCAAGTAAGTGCTCAACCGTATGAATGGCCTCTGCACCTGAACCGAGAGTCGTCGCATTTTCAGTCGTTCCCACCGTTAAGGCGTTGGCCTTCATAGGTGTGGAATTAGCAATATCTGTACGAATAAATTGAATACCGAAGTCAGCATCAGTAGGGGTAAGCTTCATGGTCACTTTCTTACCTGAGTGAAGACCTATCCCAGTCACTTTAACATCTTTCGCAATGGTCCGTTGGTATATCATCTCTAACCCTATAAAAAGTCATAGTTCATCGTACAATTATAAACGATTTTTATTCGATTGTACGAGAGAAAATTGTGCTCTATGTACAGGTCTTGACCAACCCAGTCAAGAATTAAGAGATGTGGTTGATAGCATTTTCAGACAACTGTCTTCCCCTTGGGGTTCTAAGGATCAGTCCTTGCTTTAAAAGATAGGGCTCATAAACCTCTTCGATGGTCTGTTTATCTTCCCCTAATGTGGCCGATAGGGCATCAATTCCAACAGGGCCTCCTTGATAGTAATTTTTCATCACGAGAAGGATTTTTCGGTCCATGGAATCTAGGCCCAAGTCATCGATATCTAATAAACTTAAGGCCGCTTTTACTTCTTTTGTTTCGACTAACTCTTTCTTATTCACAAGGGCAAAATCTCGGACTCGACGAAGGATTCTATTGGCGATCCGAGGAGTTCCTCGGGAGCGTCTAGCGATCTGCATTTTGGCTTCATCTGAAAGGGTAATACCCATCTTCCGTGCATTATTAACGATAATAACCGCCAGCATTTCAGGTTCGTAATAATCGAAATTGAGGTGAGCGGTGAATCGATCCCGAAGTGGATTAGAAAGAAGACCAGATCTCGTGGTGGCCCCAATAAGTGTGAACTGAGAAAGATCAATCTGCATCGTCCGTGCTGAAGCGCCCTGGCCAATTAAAATATCTAGGCGAAAATCCTCCATTGCTGAATAGAGAATTTCTTCGACCGTAATATGCATACGGTGAATTTCATCAATGAAAAGAACATCGCGAGGTTTTAAATTCGTGAGAACTGCCGCAAGATCCCCTTTCTTCTCAATCGCAGGGCCCGATACAACATGAAGCTCACTACCAAGACCTTTTGCGATCAGCATGGCAAGTGAGGTTTTTCCTAGCCCTGGAGGGCCGGATAATAGCACGTGATCCATGGCGGTTTTTCGAACCATGGCCGACTTCACCATGAGATCGATATTATCTACGACTTTGGTTTGACCAATAAATTCAGAAAAATTTTGAGGCCGAAGTTGGGCCTCGTGCTCTTTTTCTGTACGAGTTGTCTCACCCGTAACGATTCTATCAGTCATAAATTACCTAAGTTCCTTTAAGATCAATTTTACTAGTTCTTCAGGCCTTTGGATGATTCCCTCTTGAAGATGTTTTTGAATCATGGGCAATACATCATGGTCTTTAAAACCAAGTCCCTGACAAGCAGCGAGAGTCTCTTTAACCAGATGAGCATCCATTTTGTGATCGCCTTTCACTTTGGCTCCGGTCTTAACGGGATTTTCTTTCACAGCAAATCCCACTTCAAGTTTAGAAATTTTATCTTTGAGTGAGAGAATAATTTGCTCAGCACTTTTTTTACCGACACCTGGGGCAGACTTTAAAATATCTACATTTTCCAGAGTGATTGCTGAAATAATTTGCTGAACACCTACATGAGAAATTAAGGCGAATGCCGACTTAGGGCCAATTCCATTTACATCCAAAAGCATTTCAAAAAATTTCTTATCTTCTACCGTTTCAAAGCCATAAAGATCCTGAGATTGCTCGCGGATAATGTGTGAAATAAATAATGCGACATCTTTATTGGGAACCATGGGGGTCGATGTACAAATTTCATAACCAACACCAGAATTTGTGAGGACAACTGATTTTTGAGAATCAGAATAAACAACAGTTCCAGAGATATAACCAATCATACAGAGGGTTCCTTAATTTTATGAGACAATGCTGAGGCTAAATTATTTCCAAGTTTTTTATTCTTTTTCACTTTTTCAACAGGTACAGAAATAGATCCGCGAGTTAATAAATGACAGAGAGCAATGGCAACAGCATCTGATTCGTCGTGAGTTTTAAAATTTGAAATCCCTAACAATTGCTGAATAAATTTTTGGATCCCCTCTTTGTCAGCGTGGCCATGGCCAGTCACCGTCTGCTTAACGAGATTGGGTGAATATTCAAAAATTTTCTCATGATATTTTTGTGAAAGGGCGGCGAGCATGGCCCCTCGAGACTGAGCAAGTTTTATTAGGGCCGTTGGGCTTTTCACAAAAATCAGTGACTCCATCGCCACTTCATCTGGTTGATGCTTTTCTACAAGAGCAAAAGTTTGCTCGTAGATATCTTTTACCCTGTGCAGGAACTCATCTTTACCGTTAAATTTTAAGATGCCTGACTCAAGATAATTTATTTTCCTACCCTCTTTTTGTAAAAGAGCGTAACCAGCAGTCACTGAACCAGGGTCAATAGCGAGTACGATCAAGGAAAATTCCTTATTTAAGACTTACGGAAATTGTACACATGAAGAGTAGGCCAAGTCTAGTTTTGAGATCGACCTTTAAGATAATTACCAATATAAAAAACAAAGGATCCAATGACTAATTGTAAAAGCTCTAACCTTCCGTAATCACCTTGGCGAATACCGGAAATAAAGCACAGTCCCACGGCCGTGAGTCCAAAAAGTTGCATGCCTAGACCAATATAAAACATCGATTTCATTTTTCTAAGAGATACAGCTCTTCTTCTAAATAAGAAAGGACTTTTTGCTCTTAAAACATTATAGTCATTGGACATTTATGACAGCAAAAATACTCTCTGCTGCTCCGGTAGTAGAAAAAATCAAAAATAATTTAATCGAGCGATGTAATGCACTTAAAACTCGAGGCATTACTCCATCGATGTGTGTGGTATTAGTTGGAAATAATCCTGCTAGCCTAAGTTATGTAAGAAACAAAAAGCGTATGTGCGAAGAGATTGGTGCCCATTTTCAACTTGAGCACATGCCAGATGATATTTCCTCAGAAGAATTTTTAAAACGAGTTGAAGACCTCAATTTAAATCCATCCATCCATGGAATTATTATTCAACTGCCAGTTTCTGAAAATTTAAAAAAATTGAATCTTCCAAATCTTATAGATCCAGCCAAGGATATTGACGGATTCCACGGGCTCAATACGCAGAAACTTTATTCTGGAACGAAGGACCTGAGTCTTCTTCTTCCCTGCACTCCCAAAGGGATTATCAATCTTCTTCATTTTTATGGCGTAGATCTTAAAGGAAAAACTATTGTTGTTATTGGAAGAAGCCTCATCGTAGGAAAACCACTTTCAATGTTATTGTCTAACTTTGATGCGACTGTTGTGTTGGCCCATTCACAGACAAAAGACCTAAAACAATTTATAAAACAAGCAGACATTGTTGTTTCAGCGATTGGTAAAGCACACTACCTAGATGAAAGTTATTTTAATCCCATAAAAAATACCATTGTCATTGATGTTGGTATGAACACAATTGACGGCAAACTGACTGGGGACGTCGACCAAAAGAGCATTAAAGATGTTGTTGGGGCCATGACGCCTGTCCCCGGTGGTGTGGGGCCAATGACTGTTATTACATTGATCGAAAATTTAATATTTGCGACTGAAAAGCAAATCAAAGGATAGTACATGACGACTCTTAGAACTCATCTCTACGATGAACACGTTAAACTTGGTGGTAAGATTGTTCCTTTTGCTGGCTGGGATATGCCTGTTCAGTACACGTCTGTAAAAGACGAAGTTCTTGCTGTCAGACAAAATGTTGGTGTTTTCGACGTGAGTCACATGGGTGAATTTTTTGTTGAAGGTGACGATGCTGAAGCCTTTGTCGATCA
>CAMAYW010000103.1 GCA_945862475.1 Bacteriovorax stolpii | reverse complement strand
TCTACTTCTTTTTAATACGAATTTAAGTATATTTGTAAAAAATACGATAATTAGTATAAAATATTTTTATACTAAAAAGCGTATGGAGCTTGAATGAAGACAGATGAAAGCCTTCGAATTGATAACATCAATACACCAAAGAAAGCAGGACTCGCACTCAAGCGGCTTCGCAAACAGCAGAATCTTTCTCAGGCCGACTTGGCAAAAATGATGAACATGCGACAACCAACTATCAGTGACGTGGAAAGTGGGAAGGGAACATTAGATTCCTTCTTCAAAATTGTCCAAGCCTTAAAACTAAACCTTGAACTATCAAGTCCAGGTGCGCTCAAAGCAAAACTAAGTGGTAAAAGCAAGGTTCGGGCCGTGCTTAGCTACCTGGATGAGGTTTAAAAGATGGGACGTAAAAGAGCAACGAAGGCGCTGAATGTTTTTTTAAACGGAGCAAGAGTGGGAATCCTGAAGAAAGATTCGTCAGGGCAGATATCATTTCAGTACCAAGAAGAGTGGATCAGGGATGGTTTTGCAGTTTCTCAGTCGCTTCCGATCCAGGAGCAGGAGTATAAGGGCGAAATTGTTTCGAGGTATTTCGATAATCTTTTGCCAGACAACGATGACATTAAAAAATTAGTCGCTCAGAAATTTGGAGCAGAAAGTACTAGACCCTTCGACCTCTTGGAGGTGGTGGGGAAAGATTGCGTTGGGGCCCTTACGTTTCTCCCTGAAGACAGAGGGGAGCCACCAATCTTCGAGATGAATTATTCAAAATTAAGTGCGAAGGCTATCGCCAAAAAGATCCGAGGACTCGGTTCTATTAGTCCTCTTGGAATGGAAGAGGATGATTTCAGGCTATCGATTGCAGGGGCCCAGGAGAAAACAGCACTACTTAAAGTTGGCAAGAACTGGTGCGAGCCACATGGCCAAACACCTACTACTCATATCATCAAAACTCCGATTGGGGCTTTGGGGATGGATATTAATTTTGATGATAGTGTGGACAATGAGTGGGCCTCGCTCTTCATCATGGAAAAGTTTGGTCTTAAGACTTGCAAGGCAACGATTGAAAGATTTGAAGACCAAAGAGTGCTTGTGGTTGAGCGATTCGATCGCCGATGGTTAAAAGATGATGGGAAGGATGTGATCCTACGAATCCCTCAGGAAGATATGTGCCAAGCTTTGGGAGTGTCTCCCTATAAGAAGTATCAAAACGAGGGAGGCCCAGGGATTGTTGCTATTTCAAAGTTTTTGGCGGGATCTCAGGAAGCTAGCGACAGGTTTGAATTCTTTAAGGGGATAATAATTTTTGATCTTTTGTACGCGACTGATGGTCACGCAAAGAACTTTAGCATCTTCATGAATCAGAAGGGGTTCAGAATGACTCCCTTTTACGATGTGATGAGTGGTTATTTCCTTCATGTGAGAGAAAAAAATGCACTTCAGAAGCTAAGACTCGCGATGGGAATTGGAAATTCTAATCACTATAACTTCGACAAGATATTGAAGCGCCACTACCTTGAGACGGCGAGCAAGTGCCTCATATCAAAAGATGACGTTGAAAGGATTTTCGACGAGGTAAAAAACAGCTTTGACAATTTTAACTATCGGGCCAGTGAGCTTGATAAGGATCTAAATGCCGGTACGCTTGATCTGATTATTGAAGGAATGAGTAGAAGAGCAAAAAGAATTTTTGTCTAATTTGAAATACTAATTGTGGTGTCATGATTTATCTAGTGAGCAGACTATCGATTCGATAAGGTGAATGTAAGGATGTGAAGAAATGGATCAGGTCTATCATCAAGTCACTTTGAGCATGATTCTTTTAAAATGTGTTGGAGGATTCCTTTTCCTCTTAGGCACGGCCTATCTTCTTGTGAAACGCCCAGAACATCTTCCCATTTGGAAAAATGTACTAGGTAACGGAAGTATGTTTGGTCTGTTAAATGCAGGCATAGTAATTGTTCTGGGAAAACTTGGCTTTTTTATTACACCAATTTTCTTGATTACGATTTTTGCTCTTTTTTACTTCGACAAGTTCCCTGAATACAGGCCAAAGCATCTCTTGGGACTTTCGATAGCCTTCATTCTCTCCTCTGTGACATTTTTTATCGGAATTGCCGGAACTTTTTTTCATTTGGCCGTTGAAGGGAAGATCTAATTTATGGAAGGTCTAAAAATTCTTACTCTCATGCTTGAGGCAAGACTTGAAGTCTATAAGTTCATCGATTCCCAATATAAACCGATGCCAAAAAAAGCTGATGGTTCTTTTGACGAATATGCCAAAGGGTTGGGCAATAATGACATTGATGCTTTAAGACATGCCTATGTCAGCGGAAGATACACCATGGAATTTGGTGAAGAGACCGCTGATATTTTAGGACGATTGAACGAATTTAAGAATTTTAATTTTGGCACGAAAGAAGTTCCCAGTGAGAATATGGATCTATGGAATAATGCCGTTGAGCGACTTTATGGTAGAAAGGCGAAAACGGGGAAAGAACTATTCGAATTTTTGCTTAAGGCGCTGAAAGCGGGAGAGTTGATCATCGATTTAAAGGATAAAAGAAAATACAAGGGCGAGAAAAACATCAAAAGGATTCCAAAGTCCTTTGTCATCAAAATCAAAGAGACGAAGACTGGAGCAAATATCGAGTTTTTTGATGTTCGCAAGAAGGTTCTCATGACGAAAGAGAACTTTATATCGGCAATCAAGCAGGGCAAATATCCTGGATATGCCGTCAGAAAGCATCAGTCAGGTGAATTTCCTTATTCTACAAGAGATAGGTTCAGTTTTAATAACCTTGGTTAGACTACACATGGAAATAGTTTTGTGATAGCATGGTGTTACTCTGATGAAAATTCAGAGTAGGTCTTGTGAAAGAAAAAAATGATTGCGGAAATTCACAAGATGATTTGAAATCCTTCGGTTGTGGCTATTTTGGCTACAAAACTGTTCTAAGGTTTTGTAATTAATGTCCACCGACACCTCCACCAAAAAAATCGATAAATTAAGCTCCGTAAGGGACTTTTTTTATTTTCAACATTTGAATAGATATGAATTTTTGCTTTAAATAGGTTTTAAAAGAGACATAAAATGCGTAAATCAGTATTCGTTATCAGCAAAATGGATTGTCCTTCGGAAGAAAGAATTATTCGCATGAAGCTGGACAATATGACTTCAATCAAACACTTGGATTTTAATATACCTGAAAGAATTCTCACGATTAACCATGAAGGTGAGGCAGATGAGATCCTTGAAAAGCTCATTCCTTTAAACTTTGGTGCTTCTCTCAAAGAATCTATAACTGTAGATGCAAATACCCATTTTGATGAGAATTCATCTGAGGAGACAAAAGTCTTAAAGATCTTACTTTTTATAAACGGATTCATGTTTCTTGCCGAATTTATGCTTGGGATTTATGCCGAATCAATGGGACTTGTTTCTGATTCCTTGGATATGCTTGCTGATGCGAGCGTATACGTTATTAGTCTTTTGGCTGTTGGTAAATCAATTGAATCGAAAAAGAAATCTGCCAGTGTTAATGGATACTTTCAGATAATTCTTGGAATTGGTATTCTCGTTGAAACATTGAGAAGATTCATTTACGGAAGTGACCCGGAGCCTCGTTACATGATTGCTGTTTCTGTCGTTGCCCTTGCTGCAAATATTTACTGCCTGTACTTACTCTCTCGCCATAAAGAGAGAGGGGTTCACATGAAAGCAAGTTACATTTGCTCATCTACCGATGTCATGGCCAATACTGGTGTTATTGCTGCAGGAATTTTAGTTATTCTAACTAGTTCAAGAATACCTGATTTAATCATTGGGCTGATTATTGTGGGAATCGTCATGAGGGGTGCCCGTGCCATATTGAAAATTGCTGAATAAATGTCTTTGACTCCGTACTATGGTACGGACACTATCATTCAATTCAAAGTTCAAGAATGCTTTGATGCTCGAATAAGTTGTAAGTGTTAAAAGGAGAAAATAATGAAACGATTTCACATTCACGTTGGTGTAAAAGATCTCAATAATTCAATTCAATTCTATTCAACACTCTTTGGCCAAGGGCCTACGAAAGTGAAAGATGACTACGCGAAGTGGATGCTTGAAGATCCAAGAATTAATTTTGCAATATCAACTCGATCTGGGAAAGAGGGCGTTGACCATCTTGGTTTGCAAGTAGATGAGGGACACGAGCTCGCTGAAATTTCAGAGCGCTTAAAAAAAGCCGATCTCGGTGTTTTTGATGAAGGATCGACAACCTGTTGTTACGCTGAATCTGATAAAGCTTGGGTAAAAGATCCTGCGGGGATTGCTTGGGAAACTTATCATACGATGGCGGATGCAGAGACCTTCAATGAAAAATTAAAACAAGAGTCTTTACCAAATGCTTGTTGTCCTCCAAAGGCAACAAATACGAAAACAGGTTGCTGCTAGAGGTGTATATGAATCAAAACTTTTGGGATAAAGTTTATACTGTTAAAACTGAAAAAGAAGTTAGTTGGTTTCAAGAGCGTCCGACTAAATCATTAAGTTTGATAGCCGAGTTTAGCCTTCCAAAAAATGCTGCCATTATTGATGTGGGCGGTGGAGACTCTCGGCTAGTAGATCATCTATTGAATGAAGGGTATTCTGATATCACAGTGCTGGATATATCGGATGTATCTTTGCAAAAGCTAAAAACTCGTTTAGGTGATACCCTTAATAAAGTTAAATATGTAACTTCAGATGTCGTGGCCTTCAGATCTCAGACTCAGTTTGATTTGTGGCACGATAGAGCTGCATTTCATTTTCTAACAAACCAAGATCAAATCAACCAGTATCTCGAAATAGTAAATTCTTCTCTTCGGTCTGGTGGACATCTCATCCTCAGCACCTTTTCAAAGAATGGACCAGAAAAATGCTCAGGACTCCCAATTCATCAGTACTCTGACACTGAATTGAAAAGTTTATTTGCAAAAGACTTCAAAAATACAAAATGCTTTGAGGACAACCATACGACTCCGTGGGGGGCAACACAAAGTTTTGTTTATTGTGTATTTCAAAAACGATGAAAAGAAAATTCTATCTATCGATTATTTTCTGTAGTTACCAAACTGTGAATGTCTTCTTATCTTCTCTTCAAATTCGAGTTCATTTGATTGACTCAAACCGCGAGCGGCCTTGGCATCACTTTTTTCCCATCGGGTGAGCCATTCTTGACCGAGTAAAGTTACATTTTGCTTGAGTGCGAGTGAAGCCTCAGTGTAGGCAACTGTCGTTGTACTCTTTGGTCCCGTTGCGGGCCCATAGCCAACACTGAACCCGACGGCCAGAAGTGTCGCTCGAACTGCAGTGGAAGCGGAATAGTTTAAAAGCTGAACTTCATTCCCATGACAGTAGTTAAAAATTCTTTGAAAGACTTCCTCGCTCCAGAGCTCTACGTTCGTGTGGATGGAGAATGGGTCGTAGAAAATTACGTGTGGTTTTGGCGCTCCTGTGAACGTGTTCGAGAAATCACCTTGGATAAGTTCCCACTCGATATTTCCTTTCGAAGAGATCCACTTGTTGTGTTTTAAAAGCTCATGAGGAGCAGCGTGATGAAGATGCGGAAAACTTGGTGCGTTTCTTAAAGCTAGTTTCAATGGATCGGTGTCGTTTTCAAAACTCACGATGCGAATTTTGCCAATGAAGTCACGATTGATAAACTCATGGATCACGGCCATGGAATTGTGAGCGGCTCCGAGGCCCACGTCCCAGATAATGACTTCAGGAAGTTCCTTTAGCCTCTCTTCAATCCGCGCCGGAAACACATAAAGATTGCGCGCTTCCTCTTGGGGAGGATTCACGGAATGCATGACCTCACCGGAGCTCTTCTGGCGAATACTTGAAAAGCCGCGACCACTGTCATGGACTTCGTAATCCCCGAGGCTCAGGCGTTTATCTTTTTTATAGAGTTTTTCTGGCGTCATAGGTGTGGGAGGATTTTCTTGATCGGTCATAACGAGTTCAATTCGTTTTCGGTTGTAGAAATCAAGGAAGCTTCCATTCATTATACTCATCCGCATCTCACGCATGAATTTGTGATAGAACGTGATGTTGTGAAGTGAGAGTAGGTGCCAACCAAGTGGCTCATCCGTTTTTATGAGATGATGAAGGTAGGCTTTCGAGTAGTAAGTACAGGTTAAACAATCACACTTGGGATCAAGCTTTTCTTCCGAGAATTTATACACGGATCGCCTCATCTGAAAATTACCTAGACTCGTGAAAGCTACCCCTCTTTGTCCATATTGATTGGGAAGAATGCAATCGAACATATCAACTCCGCGGTGGACAGCTTCGAGAATGTCGATAGGAGTTCCGACTCCCATGAGATAGCGCGGAAGATTTTCTGGAAGCATTGATGTTGCTATCTCTGTGAAGTCTTCTCGCTCGGATTTTGTTTCTCCGACAGCAAGGCCTCCGATCGCAAGACCATCGAAGCCCTCGCCATTGACTCTAAGATTGATGAGGACGTCGGCACTTTGTTTTCTTAGGTCCTCATGACAAGCACCCTGAACGATGCCGAACATACTTTGTCTACTTTCGCCGCGGGCCCCGAGACTTCTCTTCGCCCAACGGTGTGTGAGTTCCATGGCGGCCTTAGCGTCTTTATGGTTGGCATTACTTTCTATGCACTGATCAAGGACCATCATGATGTCGCTATTGATCGCTTTTTGCATATCGATCGAGAGCTCTGGGGTTAAGAGGATCGGGCGGTTATCGACGTAACTTAAAAACCTCGCTCCTTTCTCATTCATCTCTCGAGAGTGGGAGAGGGAGAAAATTTGAAACCCACCAGAGTCCGTAAGAACAGGTCGATCCCAGTTCATGAATTTATGAATACCACCAAACTTTCTCATGACCTCTGGTCCCGGGCGAAGAAGAAGATGGTAGGTGTTAGCGAGAAGCACATTCGAGCCAGCTGACTTGAGGGACTCGACGGTCTGGTTTTTCACGGTGGCCTGAGTTCCGACCGGCATGAAGATCGGTGTCTCTACTTCTCCGTGAAGAGTCGTGAACGTCGCCGCTCGCGCGCGAGAACCAGGGGCCGTGGCAAGAAGTTTAAAATTCAATCGACTCATAGTTGGAAAGAATACCTAAAGAGAGTCGGGTTCGTAATTAACTTTTAGAAGATAAAGTCCCCGCGGATCGGCTTTTTTCCAGGGCCTTTGCTCTCTCTGCTCTCCGTGGAGATATTGAGAGAAGTCTTCTACCGAGAGCCGGCCATTCCCGACCATCCAGAGAGCACCCACGAGGTGGCGGACCATGTGTTTTAAGAACCCTTTGCCTTTAATACGAAACTGCCAACAGGAGGTAACCTCTCCCGCTGAGAATAATGAGTCTCTAAAGAGCTCCCTTGGATCAATCAAGGTTAGGTCGCATTCAAAGATATCTCGAAGTGTTGTGTTGGCGATGCCGCCGATGGACCAGAAGTTTTGAAAATCGTTTTTTCCTTTCAGCATCTCGACACAGGTCTGGATGTGATCAATGTTCAGTCGGAATGGAGTCTGAGCGATATAGCGCTGGCCCTGGCCAGAAAATCCAGGCGTGTTCGTGAAGAGGTAGCGATACTCTTTTGAAAGTTGATCGACGGATGGAATGAAGTCACCTTTGCAAGGTGAAAGTCTAAGACATCTCATGTGAGTGGGAAGTGCTGCATTTAAACGTGTAATATCAAGTTGCCT
>CAMAYW010000102.1 GCA_945862475.1 Bacteriovorax stolpii | reverse complement strand
CGTTAGAAACTTGGCAACCAAGCTCTGAGTCAGGGACGTAATCATTTTCACCCCTTACTAAAATTCCCTCTACCTCAGAAGTTTTTAGATTAAAAACAGCTGAACCAGAATTACCACCGTATGTATCCAAGTTAGCAACAAAGAATTTTGAATTAAGAGATCTCACTTTAGCGCCATCAGCAATTTTTGTCGGAAGACCTGTCGGGTGGCCAATAACGGCAATTTGTGAACCCACTGAAATTTTACCAGATTTTCTAAAAGCGAGAGGTCTTCGATCCAACACTTTTCTATCAAGCTGGATGACTGCATAGTCATCTTTTGACATTTGATCTAATGAACGAGAGATAATTTTTTTACAGTTATAAACTGAAGTCTTAGGAACCTGAACATCAGCTTGGTCTGAGTGATCAACTTTAAAATCAAAAACCCATTTATATGAAGAACAGTCCATTTCAGACTTAATACAATGACCAGCTGTCACAAGAACGTTGGGAGCAACAAGAAATCCAGAACAGTTAGCTGCTGAAATTTGTTTTGAAAATCTTTCTTTTGCACAAATCCCACGAGACTCCAGAGTTTGTGCCGAAATAACCACATCACCATTTGTACTTTTTAGTCTTTCAGATGAAATCATCGCCGCTGTTGATTTTGAAAGTTCAACGAGAACAGAGTCTGTTGATTCGAAGACATCCTTACGATTGTCTTCACCGTAAATGACATCAATACCTTTAGAAGATGCGAAACTAGATTGAGAACTTAAAAGAGAAATAAAGAGAGAGGCACACACAAATTTATTCATCGGAAATCCTTTTCCAAATTAGAAGATCTTCCTAGATCATTCCAGAAATCAAAAGTTTCCGTAAACTAAAAGATTCTTACAGAACCGAGGGATGTGTAGCAGAAATTGTAGCAAAGGGGTGAATATTCTTAAATCTCCATACCCGACCATCCGGATCCACTACGTCACATACAGCACCATCTGCACCAAGATAGAGAAAACGACAGGCCCCACGACGGTAATAGAAGAAACTTACTCTCTGTGTAAGCGCTTTAAATTCATCAAGATCTAATGAAAATTCGACATTCGAAGCCACCTGATGGGGAGCACTTGGCACTTTTTTTATCTCAAGCCAAGTTCCTTGAAGATCTAATCTCATCGATATATCAGTTAGTTCAAAGAGCTCTAACTCAAGAACCTCAGTGAGAAAAGACAGATAGTCCTCAAAATAAACTGTTTCTAGAGTAAGCCCAGATAACTTCATAGATTAAGTATAAAATCTAATCCCTATTTTTAAAAGGAAAATGGATCACTCTTATAGAAGATCAGGCCTATGAGTTCGAATCCAAACTTCTCCCTCAAAATGAAGTGATTGAAAAACTTCTAGCGATTTTTGATCTAATTCATCTCTATTTTCTAAGCCCAAATTAAATTTCTTTCTAATAAATGATTTTCGAGAAAATCCAATTAACCAGTGCTCATGCGATACCAGTTCCTGTAGCTCACTGAAGTGATTTAATATCATCCAATTTTGCTCATAGGTTTTACTAAAACCTAGACACGGATCAAAGATAACTTGAGGCCTTTTAAACGGAAGAAAATAATCTTTAAGGTCATCTAGACTAAGATCATTTCTCACGAAGTCCATATGCCTTCCGGTTAATTCACGAGTTGGGGCCAAATTGTGAGAAAAGACATATGAGAAGTTTGGTGAGATAGAGAGGAAATCTCTAACAAAACTATCAAACTTACCTGAAACATCATTCCATATAAGATTTTGTTTAAGACCATTATCCAAGTAAAATTTTAACACTTCCTCGATAGTTTCTGGGTGGTAGGTATCGATACTGAGAGTTCCCGTAAAATTTGAAACAAATGGAAGATATGTTCTTAACCTCTCCCATTCCGTTTTCCAGGTAATGGGATTATTCATGGGAGCAGTGGATTCAGCACCCAAATCAATTGCATCAACGGCGCCAAAGTTTGAAATCTTTGCCATTAAATCATCCGATGAAGAGATTTCTCCCCCATCTGAAAAAGAATTGGGGGTACAATTTAGTACCCCCATTCGCTTAAAAAAACTTTTTTGAGAATTTGGCATTAGGCCGGAGTTGGTTTTCCAGCACCGAACAATGGACTTGTTCCTTGAGTTGTTCCAGATGGAGGAACATCAGTCGGTTTTTTAGTCATCACAGGTTGACCAATATCTTTACCTGAAACAATCGCTCTGATCTGTTCAGCATCAAGAGTTTCCCAGGCGACGAGAGCATCAGTTAAACGATGGAGTGAATCCATATTGTCCTGGAGAATCTTCTTCGCTACTTCGTAATTTTTTTGAACAAAGTTAGCAATTTCCATATCAATTTTTCTAGACGTTTCATCGGAGTGAGAAACAGAGTCTCCGTACATCATTGGACCATTGTTTTGTTCTGCATAATTAATTGGCCCAAGGCGATCCGACATCCCCCAGTTACAAACCATACTGCGGGCAAGATCTGTCGCGCGCTCAATATCGTTTGAAGCTCCGTTTGTCATTTCACCATAAACGAGCTCTTCAGCAACACGCCCACCCATCAAGAAAGAAATAAAGTTTTCTCCCTTCTCTTTTGAAAGGTTTAACATATCTTCATTAGGTAATGTTTGAGTCACACCCAGTGCTTGACCGCGAGGAATTATAGAGACTTTGTGAATTGGGTCAGTGTGAGGAAGATTCATTCCAACTAAAGTGTGACCAGCTTCGTGATAGGCCGTGAGGCGCTTTTCTTTTTCAGAAATCATCATCGACTTACGGGCAACTCCCATAAGGACCTTATCTTTAGCATTTTCAAAATCAATCATTGAAAGAGCTTTCTTACTATCACGAGCAGCTAATAGAGCAGCTTCGTTCACGAGGTTCGCAAGATCCGCTCCTGTAAAACCTGGAGTTCCTTTTGCAATCACTTCAAGGTCAATATCATTTGAAAGTGGAGTCTTTCTTGTGTGCACTTTCAAAATCTGATGACGACCTCTAACATCAGGGCGACCTACAGTTACACGACGGTCAAATCGACCTGGACGAAGAAGAGCTGGATCTAAAACATCAATACGGTTAGTGGCCGCCATGATGATGACCCCTTCGTTTGATTCGAATCCATCCATCTCAACTAGTAATTGGTTAAGAGTTTGCTCACGTTCGTCATGGCCACCACCCATACCAGCGCCACGGTGACGTCCAACGGCATCGATTTCATCAATAAAAATAATACATGGTGCAGATTTTTTTCCCTGCTCAAATAAGTCTCTGACTCTTGAAGCACCAACACCAACAAACATTTCTACGAAATCAGAACCCGAGATTGAGAAGAATGGAACCCCAGCTTCACCAGCAACTGCGCGGGCAAGAAGAGTTTTCCCTGTTCCTGGAGGACCAACGAGAAGACAGCCTTTAGGAATTTTACCACCAAGACTCGTGTATTTTTTTGGATCTTTTAGAAAATCTACAATCTCAACAAGTTCTTCTTTTGCTTCTTCAACTCCAGCGACATCAACGAACGTAATTCTCTTATCATTTTCAGTCAGCATTTTTGCTCTGGCCTTACCAAAACTCATCGCCTTTCCACCACCTGACTGAAGCTGACGAAGGAAGAAAAAGAAAAATAAGAAAAGTAGAATCATCGGCAACCAGTTAATAAGAAGTGTTGCTAAGAAACCTTGCTTTTCTTCACGCTTGTAATTCGGAATGATTCCAGCACTTTTCAAAATACGAAAAGTCTCATCTCCAGTATTACCAGTTAATTCAAAGTAGGATCCATTCTCATAGCCTTCCTTGAACTTACCTTGAATAGTATTTTCACCTTGAAAAGTGACTTCCTTGACGTTGCCGCCTTCGACCGCCGTGATGAAATTACTGAAGTTAATATTTTTAGCACTGACCGTTTTCTGCTCAAGCACTTTCATCACAAGTGCCATGATAAGGATGACTACGATCCAGAGTAATAATGTTTTTTGTTGTTTTCTCATGATAGAAACCTTCTTTAAGTCATTAGAAATGGCCAAAAAATGGCCGCTCTCAATTATAACGATAGAGTTCTATCGTTGGGAAGAAAAGAGATTAGAAAGGTAATTTAATGGGACAAGCCTGAGCGTTTTAGGCAGCTTTTCTTTCTTTTGCGACCACGTATCTAAACACTTTCTAAATGTCACAAACCGAAGGCCTTTCTCTTTGCAAACGGCAGACACTTTAGGAAATAGCGGGTCATAAACTGAGGTGTTAAGAGTTTTACAAATTGAATCTGACTCTAAAACGAGAATAAGTCCCGGCATATTCTTCAAAGCGTCAGGACTTTGTAAAAGATTTTTCCAGGCCCTGTCTAACTCTGGCCAATCATATGAAGTGATGGAGGACATGGTCTCCTTAGATAAATTTTTTAAAACATTCGCAATCGTTTCATCATAATTAACCATTCCCTTTCGATAAATCATAAGAAGCCCAGAGGAAAAGTAAGCCTCAACTCCTCCACTAAATTGAAATGGACCCTTTTTCCCATTTTCTATCGCCCGAAGCATGCGCTGAATAGGAGTGACAATTGCCCCACGATCGGCCTTCGAGTAATTATGAATGACTTCTTGAATCTGAAATTCAGAAAAAACTTTACCCGTCAGGATTGCACCCGATGCAAAAGCAAAAAGCCTACTCGGTCCGGTACGGCTCAATAAACTCACTTTCAAAAGCATGGCAGAGAAATTAGCAAAGTGGGCGTAAAATTTTAGGTATTTTGGATATCGACTTTTAATTAGCGGAACAATCTTGTGTCTAACGTAATTCCTGTCATGCTTGATATCTAAATTAGTTGGATCATCTCGGTAAGGGATTCCCTCGAAGGTAGCGAGTCGTTTAATTTGAGATCGAGTGACGCATAAAAATGGTCTAATGATTTGATTATTTCTTACCGGAATCCCAATAGTGGATTTGGGATTCATGGATCTGTGTCTTTGCATGAAATTCCATTCAAAAGAATCATCTAAATGATGCCCAACCCACAGAAGTTCATTCTCTTGAAGTGCGTCTAAACACAAACTTCGTCGCATTTTGCGGGCCTTTGCCTCAAAGTTACTCTCATAGGGGCCAAGACCTTCAACTTTAAGCTCAAAAAAAGGAATATCCTCCTGCCTGCAATATTTTGTAATCAGCTCCCCATCCTTTCTTTGACCTTCACGGGTGTTGTGATTCACAAAGATCGCCCTTACTTTGCCAATCTTACCCTCGCGATGGAGCTCGTTAAGAAACCATAATAAAGTCATGGAATCGAGACCTCCCGATACCGCAACAGCATGATTTTCTACTAATTCCTTAGCAGAGGCGACTTTTGTGATGAAATGCCAAACGTGCTTAAAATAAAGTGATTTATAGGCAACTGGACTCAATTTTTTCATAGGCAAACACTCAATAATATTGACGAACGAAGATCCAAACATTAGGATGACTTTACTTTTTTTCGGGGCAACGTAGCTCAGTTGGTGAGAGCACAGCATTCATAACGCTGGGGTCGGCGGTTCAACTCCGCCCGTTGCTACCATTTAAAACATATCCCAAATTCCCGAAAAATCCCTACAAAAGAAATGAATAATTTTTAACTCAACTCTTAATCCCTAAAATGGTTTAATGTTGAGACGTGTTGAACGTTAAACATAAAAAGATGAGTTTCTATGACAAATATTCTCGTGATTGAAGATGAAAAAAAGATGTCGGCGTTTATCCAGCAAGGGCTAGAGGAAGCTGGGCATAGTGTTGAAACGGCTGAATCGCCAACTTTGGCGAAGGCAAGATTCGGAAAAAGTAAATTCGATCTCATTATTTTAGACGTTATGCTCCCAGAGATGAGTGGTTTTGATTTGGCCAAAGAAATAAGAGCAACCTCTCCTTCCTCGATTATCCTTATGCTGACGGCCCTCAATACAACTAAGGACAAAATTCAGGGCCTAGATTCGGGGGCCGATGATTACCTCACTAAACCTTTCGATCTTGAAGAACTACACGCTAGGATCAGAGCACTTCTAAGAAGAAACTCTTCTGAAAAGTCTTCCCTTCATAATGGTCAGCTTGAAATGAATCTTCTAACGAGACAAGTTTTAAGAGAAGGTATAAGAATCGACCTAACAACTAAGGAATTTACGCTTCTAGAGTTCTTCATGCGTAACCTAGATAAAGTCATGGACAGACACACCATCGCAAGACAAGTCTGGGGAGCAGATTTTGATCCTGACTCAAATGTCATAGATGTTTATATAAATCATTTGAGAAAAAAGATTGATTCTCCCTATACAAAAAAAATTCTCAAGACTGTTGTAGGCCAGGGCTATGTTCTTAACAAAATGGAGTAACATAAATAAGGGTATTCGGTTTAAACTAACGCTTGTTTACTCCACACTTTTTGGTCTATTCCTTTGTATTTTCGCCTATTTTCTTAATAATCAATATTTTTTAACGACTCGGAATGATTTTGATTCGAGTCTGATTAACTATGCGATCGATTTATCAGAACATTTAGTTATTGATCCTTCTGGTCTAAATATCGCGTTCAAAGTTCCAGAAAGTGAAGTCAAAAAAGCGTTTCCCTTTATTCTCAAAGAAACTCTCTATTCGGTCAGGGATTTAAACGGAAGAATTCTCATGAAAAGTTTTGGGCCGGAATCTCTCCAGGAGATTCCCTACAATCCAAATCTGCCCCTGAAAAACGACTATACTCATCGATTCTTAAGCTTTAAATCGCATGAAGATGAATTTCGAGGGGTTAATCTAAAAATAACTAATTCTATTGGCAAAGAAATGATCTTGCAGGTCGCTACAAACCATAAATCGATTTTAGAAAGAGAAAGATATCACACACTTTTTACGATGCTGATTGTTCCTATCCTTATTATGTTATCCAGTATTTTCTCTTATTTTATTTCAGGAAGGGCACTAGACCCCATTAAAGCGTTAACAGATTCTGCTAACAAGATTGCAGCTCAGAATCTTTCTTTAAGAGTTCCCAACGTTAACACTGGAGATGAAATAGAGGAACTCGCAAAAACTCTGAACAATCTTTTAGACCGATTAGAAACAAGCTTTATTGCTCAGGAAAATTTTGTATCAAATGCTAGTCATCAATTAAATACTCCACTTGCCATTATAAAAGGTGAGCTCGATCTTCTGGAATCTAAGGACCGCAGTTCAGAAGAGATCAGAAAATTTCATCATAGCCTAAGAGAAGAGATCAATAGGCTCATTGAACTCGTCAAGGACATGCTACTGATTGCCAGGGTTAAATCTGGAGTAGATCAATTCATCTTTTCACCCGTGAGACTAGATGACATTTTAGTAACGACCTCCACTAGACTCACGTCGAAAGCGAGGGACAAAAATATTAATATTCGATTTAATATTGATGAAAGTTTTTCTTCGCATGATTTAGTCGTTCAAGGAGAAAAGCAACTCCTTGATGCCCTTTTTGAGAATATCCTAGACAATGCTATTAAGTACTCACCATTTGGGAGCGTTATTTCAGTCGATATCAAAAAATCTGATTCTAAGTTAGAGGTTTGGATTGAAGATGAAGGTCCTGGCATGAAGGAGGAGCGATTTGGGCAAATCATTCGAAATAGATTTCAGCGCGACTCTAACACTCTGCCTGGTTCAGGAATAGGCCTCTATCTTGCCAATAAGATAGCGAAGTTTCATCAGGCGGAAATTATTTATAAAAACAACTCCGGTAAAGGAAGTTTGTTTATAGTCCGGTTCCGATAGGTCGTCCAAAGATGTC
>CAMAYW010000101.1 GCA_945862475.1 Bacteriovorax stolpii | reverse complement strand
GGGAAATACTGCTTCACCTGAAGGAGTCAAAGGTCTTATCGAGCACGGAGCTGATGCAGTGAAAGTAGGAATTGGCCCTGGATCTATGTGCACGACCCGAATTATTACTGGTTGCGGTGTTCCTCAGTTAACTGCAGTCGCGATGTGTGTTCTTGAAGCAAGAAAACATAATGTTCCAGTTATCGCAGATGGAGGGATCAAAACCTCAGGTGATATTGTGAAAGCCTTTGCGGCCGGTGCTCAAACAGTGATGTTGGGCTCAATGCTTTCGGGTTGCTTAGAGACTCCTGGTGAAATAGAAGGTGGGCGTAAACGTTATCGTGGGATGGCCTCAAAGGATGCACAAGTTTCTTGGAGAGGGGAGCTTCCTCAAGGAATGGCAGCGGAAGGTGAAGCGCGCTGGGTTAACTGTAAAGGTTCAGTTGAAAATATTGTGCATGAGCTCGCTGGAGGTGTTCGCTCAGGTATGACTTACCTCAATGCCAACACAATTTCTGAAATCAACAAAAATGCCCGCTTCATGGAGATGACAGCTAGTGGTATGATGGAGTCCAAACCACACGGACTTTTTAACTAGTAGGATTTTTGCTTGTTTTCTGACAATGCTTTTGACATCGTTTTAACTTACCCCAAAATCAAAGAGCGTCTTCAGTCTAAACCTGAAGACGCCTCAAAAATAAAAAAACTTTTTGAAGAAATTCATGGAGAGTTTTCTCCTACAGTCGTTAAGACTGCGACAGCTTTTATTGATGCCACTTTTTTAAAACTTTATGATGGGGTCAATATTGAGCTTCCTCCAGGGATGGATTTTTTTAAACTAAAAGAGCAGAATCACATTATTTTAGTTCCTAATCATCAGTCTCACGCTGATTATGTTGCCCTCACGTACTCCATGTTTAAAAAGTTTGGAATTCCTATAAGAGTTGCTGCCGGAATCAATTTGAATGTTTTCCCTCTCGGTCAATTCTTTGGTAAAGCAGGTGCTTTTTTTATTCGTCGATCATTCACTGCAGATCAACTCTATAAACTTACTTTTGAGGGATATATTTATTACCTTCTTAAGACTGGTCAGGTGGTAGAATTTTTCTTTGAAGGTGGACGAACCAGAACGGGAAAACTCTTGAAGCCAAAGTACGGTCTTTTTCAGATGCTTTTGGAAGCTCATTCGCAACTAAAAGAAAAACCTCTTCTCTTTGTTCCAGTTTCACTTGCGCATGAACATATCCCAGAAGAAAAGGCCCATGCTCGAGAACTTGGTGGCGGCAAAAAAGTTCCAGAAAAAGGAACCCAGCTCTTTAAACTCTTTAAGCTCTTCAATAAACGCTTGGGAACCATCCATATTCACTTCGGAGAGCCTATTGTCGTGGATGGATATAAAGGTGACTTAAAAGAAGCGACTCAAAATTTAGCATTTGAAAACTTCAAAGCTGTTGGTCGTGGAATGCCGATCACTCCTTCATCACTTTTAGGACTTGTCATGTTGGATGAGCCCTCGGGTGCTCTCACTTGGAAGCAAATTGAAGAAAGAGCACTTGATGTCATAGAGTATTGTCGAGCATTAAACATTCCAATGACCCCAAGTTTATCCCTTGATGATTTTCAAGATTCACTTCGATCTGCTCTAGATATGTTTATTGGCAATAAAAAAATTGAAGTTTTAAAGCGAGAAAGATTAAATCAAGTTTACTACGTCATTAAAGATGAGCGCAGAGTGGAAGTTCTTTTTCATAAAAATATGATTCTTCATCATTTTTTAGTTCCTGCGATCATTAATGCCACTTGGTTTAATGTTTGGAATGGTTCTATTAAAGATGGAATGCAGCTTACTCGATTCTTGATGATGAAGAGAAAAGAGCTAAAGTATGAGTTTTATCTTCCAACAATCAAAGAGATGATCGTTGAGGCACTGAATGTTATTTCATTTGCTCTCGGTAGAAGAATCGACTCACTAGAAGAGTGTATGAAATTGTCCTCTCAAGAGCTCTACCAGATTGCGACTAAGGTTAGAAGGTTCTCGACGGCATTATCTTACCTTTATGAGGCTTATTATATTTCTAGTCTTGCTGTTAAATATCTTTCTCTCGAAAATTTTACACAAGAGAGATTTGTCCAGGTCGCTAAAGAACTTTTTAATCTCGAGATTGAGCACGGGAGAGTTATTAAGTATCCTGAGTCTTTTGCAGTTCCAATTATTAAGGACACTTTGATTTATCATCAAAATCAAAAAGTGATCGAGCGGAACGAAGACCGGACCTTTAAGGTAGTGGATCATGGTAAGCTTGATGACTCAATTGAAAAATTTATTCGAGATTTAAATGATCAGGTTGCCATTAATTTGAAATTTAATAAGGCATTACCTTAATGAATTTCTTACCTAATAGTCGCTGGTTGTGTGTTACTTCGTCTCATTTCGGACTCGATTGGCAGGAGCTTTGTAAGCAACTTGATGAATGCATTGAGGGTATGGGACTTGATCTTGTTCAAGAGGACGTCTACCTCTTTTTCAATCTCGATAGTAAAGAAGGGTGCGTTATAGGTCGACCCGTTTCAGGATTCATCAAGGATTTAAAATCTCCTTTCAAATTCATGGATTGGACCACAAGGCCAGTCACCTTGGTCAATCTTGTGGGAAAAACTCTTGAGGAATGCTTGGGTTGTGCAAAAGAGATGCGTACTACCTTAGAATTGCAGGGAAGAAGTTTTAATAATTCCTTTATTTTAAGAATAAGAAGACAACTAAATCCTGCTCTTGCGGTAACGATTGAGGCGATCTTCTATGAATGACCTTGTCAGGTTATTCAAGGCATTGTATTTTTTGATTATTTATTGATACCCCGAATTTGTAATGGAGGTGGGTTATAAGCGAGAAAGTTCAAGAACCTAGAGTGAATGAGAGAATCCGTGCACACGAGATTCGTTTAATTGGCGATGATGGAAAGGCTTACGGTGTAGTTACTCTTGCTCAAGCAAGGCTCATGGCCGACTCTGAGGGTTTAGATCTGATCGAAATCTCTCCCAATGCAAATCCACCTGTAGTGAAAATGATGGATTACGGTAAATTCAAGTATCAAATCCAAAAGAAACTAGCAGAGGCAAAAAAGAAACAGGTCGTAATTGATGTTAAGGAGATGAAATTTCGCCCAAACATTGAGAGGCACGATCTTGAAGTGAAAATTAATCACATTGAAAAGTTTCTTGATCAAGGTGATAAAGTTAAACTTTTAATGCAATTTCGTGGAAGAGAGATGGCCCACAAAGAAATCGGTCTATCAAAGTTCGATGAAATCGTTAAAGCAGTTTTAGAGAAGGGAGCAGTTATCGAAGCTCCAGCTAAGTTTATGGGGAACCGTGTCATAGCGATGGTTGCACCTGGAAAGAAAAAATAAAAAATACTTTATCTATCAGTTGTTACATGTTATTTTCGTGCACTCTTTTAAGGGTGCATTTTTTTTGTTTTAGGAGCGATATATGTCGAAAATGAAGACTAAGCGTGCGGCTGCCAAGCGCTTTAAAGTTACTGCCACTGGCAAAATTAAGTATAAAAAAGCTCACCTTCGTCACTTACTAATCAATAAGTCGAAGAAAGCTAAGAAAGATAAGGGTACTCCAGGATATGTGAATCCTGCTGATTACCATAATGCTGCTTCTTGTATTCCATACCTAGTTTAGTCTAGGTTTTTTTAATAACCATCGAGAGTAGAGAAATAGGGTTAAGAGACAATTTAGTCCCCCTATGATCGAAGAGGAGAATGTATGTCACGAGTTAAACGCGGTTTTAAGGCCCGCCAAAGAAGAAACAAAATTTTAAAATTAGCTAAAGGCTTTCACTTCGATCGTAGAACGAAGTACAAGCACGCTTCTGAGACAGTTAGACGTGCCCTTCATTATGCCTTCATTGGCCGTAGACTTTTAAAGAGAGACATCCGTAAGCTTTGGATCGTTCGTATTAATGCTGGCGCTAGAATGCTAGGTACTTCTTATAGCCAATTCATCTCTGGCCTTAAGAAAAAAGATATTACGATCAATCGTAAAATGCTTTCTGATCTCGCGATCCATGACTTCAATGCTTTTAAAGCCATTTTTGAAGCAACTAAGTAAAAAATATTTAAAAAGCCCCGCAAGGGGCTTTTTTTTGGTCCATTAACTCAATGATTTATATTTAAAAAGATCCCAAATTCCTGATTTTTCATTTTATCTGAAGTTTTTTCTCTTGAACTAATTCTGATTACTGCTAACCTATTAATAATTCTTAAATATTGGCGATAAGCTTTTGAAACTTCATGGGAGATTTTCAATGAGCATGACTAAGGCAGACATAGTAGAGCGTATCTACAAAGAGGCTGGGTTTTCTAAAAAAGAAGCAGCTGAACTTGTCGATCTTGTCTTCAAGGTGATCAAGGATACTCTTGCAAAAGGCGAGAAAGTTAAGATTTCTGGATTCGGAAATTTTAGCATCCGTGATAAGGCCACACGTGTAGGTCGAAATCCTCAAACCGGTACGGCGATGAACATTAGTGCTCGTAGAGTACTAACTTTTAAGCCTTCTCAGATCTTAAAAGAGGATATTACAGAGCGCTACTCTCATCGCCTTGATGAAAATGGTAATGAGAATAAAAATCTTCCAGTAAAAGAAGCAAAACCTAAAGCACTCTCATCATTCTTAAATAACATCGATGATACTGTTTATAATGACGATATTGATGACGAGAATGACGACGAATAGATTCTTTCTTTGATAGTCTTTTATCATGATTCCAAATAAATCCAGTTTCAAATTTCAAGAGCTCACCCCAATCACTGGGGTGAAGCCTTATGTCATTCGATATTGGGAGACAGAATTTTCTGAAATTTCACCCATTACTTCTGACTCCGGTCAAAAAATTTATGCGCGAAAAGATTTAGAAGCGATTCTAAAAATAAAAAAACTATTATTTGAAGATAAAATGACGATCCCCGAGGCCAGAATAAAGATGTCATCCACGGAACTGGAAGAGGGAGCGAGCATTCGTGGTGAATTCTCTTCTGTTGATTCCAATCAAGCTAGAGTTAAAATTGAGGACATCTTGAATCAAATAAAAGAAATTCGTTCTAAGCGAAATTGGTGATCCATTCCTCGATAACTCTGATATCTCCATTCATATTTATTTTCAGTTGAGAAAGATTAGTTAGAAGTAAATTTTTGTTTGAAGCAAAGTAATCCATCAACATTTTATTTGTACTTTTAAGGTGATATTTTTGAGTCATTTCCAAAATGGAAGAATGTGATTTCTTTAAGTGGTGTAAAGCTTCAGAGCTAGAGTGTATGAATGGATTGATTTTCAATTCATGAGGAGAAACTTCATGTGAAGTTAACTCGCATAGATCGTCTAATAGTTGAAAAGTGATACCTATATTTTTTCCTAATTTAAGAAAATCCAATTTACCTCTATAAGAAATATTATCTTTTAACAAATAAGTCCCTAGTGTCGTTAATTGAATCAGTCTCCCAGTTTTTAATTCATGTATTCTGATGACATCAGAAATGTTGGCATTTCCATTAGCTTCTAGATCACGAAATTGTCCCTCGATTAACCCTTTGGCACCAGTTGTCCAGGTCATGAGTTTTAATAATTCCTGAAATCTTTGATGTCTAATTTTTGATAGTTCATTGAAAGATGTAATAAGTAATGCATCTCCAGTGAGAACAGCTTTCCACTCACCAAATTGTGCATGAGTGGATGGTTTCCCTCGTCTTATTAAGTCGTTGTCCATGGAGGGTAAATCATCATGAACGAGTGTGTAGGCATGATGAATTTCAATTGCTGCGGCCAAGTGAAGATGGTTATTTGAAAAATGGTCATCAATATCAAGTGAAATCGCCTCAACGAGTCTGGGGCGAAATAGCTTTCCTGCTGGAAAGACCGCATAATTCATAATTTCCGATAGATTATTTCTATGGCACGCACTTTTAAGTGCGTTTTCGATAGCCTCGACAATCATATAGTACCTAAGGAGTCATTAGTTTTGGTTCACCTAAGTTACCACCAATTCGTATTTGATAGAAACCATCTTTTTGAGAGAAATTTTGGAAGAATAGATCAACTAAAGGAACGGTTTGTTTAAAATTTTCAGTGAAAGAGATTTCACCTTTAAGATCAATGTTTGAGAACGCCATATTTCCTTGCTGAAGATCAATTTTCCCTTTTAAATTCGCTCTAATAGGCGAGTCGGGATCTCCCACGATAAATTTATCAATTTTTACAGTAGAGGAGTTTTCGGCTAATGCCTCAAGGTAAAACTCATTGAGCTTAACATTAGGAGTATTAAAACCTTGGATGTTTTGAGAAGGAAGTTGAAAATCAGTGGATCTCATTTTGAAATCCAAATCCTTTAAAAATCCAGCGTTGGTGACTTTTGCAATTAAGTCTAACGTTAAGTTTCCAGATAATTTGAAACTACTACCAAGAACTGGTTGTAATCTTGATATCACTACTGGTTGATCTTTAATTCTTATCGTTCTTTCTCCAAAGCCTTGGACGTAATAAACGGTCATAGGCTGCCCATTTAGTTCCGAGTCAATCTTGAAGGGAATGCCAAAGGGAGAAAAGCTGATGAGATTAAATTGAATTGATACAAAAGTAAATTTAAGTGGGTCTCCCACCTTGCCAAGACATCCAGCTGGAATATTTAATCCTGAGACAACGATTTTAGGAAGAATCCACTCAATTCTGAGATCATCATAATCTGGATTACAAGCAGAACCAGCGAGATTCTTTTTCATAAAATTCTTAAGCTGCTCGCCAATTGGGAAGTAGTTAAGAAACGAAATAGAAAATAAAAAAATGATGATTAAGGGATAAAGATAAAACTTAAATTTACTCTTATAGCTTAATTCATCTAAAGATTGGATCTCGCTTAGGCCCGCCATCAATCCTCCTCAATATTTTGAGCAAGACTTAGATGAACGATTCTAAAATTTCCATTCAAAAGATTATTTTCATTATTTCGGTTGATGTTTACGTACTGAATTCTAAATTTCTCTCTTTGAATCAAATTAATCAGAGTGTTGACCATTTCATCCGTAGAGAAATTTGAAAAGACTAAATCACCTTGAGCTCTAACAATATTTTCGCCATTAATATCGCTCGAGAAATTCTCAATTCTAATTTTCGATAAATCGATACCCGAAGAACTAAGAGTATTGGATACACGAGACGTCATCATGGACTGACCATCAATTGGGTTTAAAGATAAAATATTAGGAGCAATATTTACAAGACCCTCTGTTTGACCAATTATTTCATTTGCTTTTGCGACCAAATTCATGCGTTTGTCTAAATCCGATTTTATAGCACTATTTTGCCACCAAAGGATACTTATGATGATTAGGGGAACTATAAATATAACAACGACGATTCCCGATTTAAAAACTTTTTGTTGTTCTTCATCGAGCCCATTATAAAAATCTTGAATTCCGTTGTAGCTAGGAGAGGCCCTAAAAAGATCTAAACGCTGAAATAGTGCCCGATCGATCTTTTTAAATAAAGGTAATCTCGTTTTTTGATTAAAATCTTCCATCTTAATTTCCGTTTGCACTTAAAATTAGTTGAAGCTTCTTTTCGTCTAGAGTCGCTTGAACGTCGCTCAGGCTCGATCTTTCAATTTGTAATTTTAGATTTGATAGTTCTTCTAATGACTCTGAAGTGAAAATGGCATTTATTTCACCTGAATCGTTTGATTTAAATTCAATCAGAGTTGCATTTTGGCTGCTGGCACTTATTTGACTTAGAACAACGAGAGGAGATAAGGCTTGTATTTCAATGGCAGCTTGCAGAGT
>CAMAYW010000100.1 GCA_945862475.1 Bacteriovorax stolpii | reverse complement strand
GTCGAGGCCCGTTTTAATTCAGTCGGGGATAAACTTCTAAGTTACAAGGATGAAAAAATTTCTTTTAAATCACGAGGGCAACTAGCAGGACATATTGTTGAGTTTTCATCTTTTGATTTCTCCCAAGGAAATAAAATTATCCCAGGACTTTATGAGATGGATGTTAAGGCAGAGAATTGCCATTGGGATGGCTTTTTTCCTAAGTTGATGAATCTCTTTAGCTCACCAGAGCAAGCGTATATTGCGAGAATAAAAGTGATTCTCTTTTCCAAAGGTCCCAGTGAATATAATCTAGCGATTGATAATCTTGTTCGAAAAAAATTGGCACTTAAAGAAAAAGCTAAAAATCAGGAGCAATTATTTTGGCAAGATTTGACACAAAAGTTTCAAACACTAGAGGCCATTAGTCTTCAGATAGAGCAACATTTGTTGGATTTCTTAGAAAAGGAACCAAAAAACTTTAAGAAAAATACCAAATTTATGATGGAAACTTATTCAAAAAAATTTGGCTCATTTCTAACCTCATTTGTTGTAGAGAATGATCACTATTTTAAATCCCTCGAAGATAAAGGGGCGTCCAAGAAAAGAAATTACGAACTTTTGGTAAGGTTGACTTCAAAAAAAATAGGCTTCGAATCCATGAAGCTCATTGAGGAGTTTTTAGCTGTAAAAAGATCTCTGACTAAAAAAGATCTCAATAACTACTCTCAAAAAGTAAGAAAAAAATTCACTGCCTTAAAAAAAGAAATTACTGAAAAATTATCTCAGATTTCTCAGGATCAAGAGCTGGAGGACTAAATAATTCTTCTGCCTCATACTCAAATTCAGATTTCTTTCTGATTTTTGCTCCCCAGTATTTGATGTCATGCTCAAACACCATCGTAAGTTGGTGTTTCGAAATAAACTCATAAAACTCAAGTTTGTTTTTGGTCGTTATTCCTGGAGAAATATCGTATCCCATCACCCAGGGAACAGAGATGTGGGCACTGGTGGGAACTAAGTCGGCCATATAGATAAAATGTTTATCATAGGCGTGAACTAACCAGGGAGTGTGGCCATGGGAGCATTTGAATTTAATTTCTTCACCATTATCGGCCAAGATCAATCCTTCTTCTCCTTGAAGCCAATTGATTTTTCCATCATGAATGGCCTTCTCAATAATTGGCCTAAAATAATGAGAGTGAAAGGAGCCGGCGTCTCTAAGCGTTGGGGATAAGGCGTAATCATAATGTTGACGATGAATGTGGAGTGTTGCGTCAGGAAAAACATTGTTGTGTTCTGGTCTAGTATGGCCAAGGCCACCAACGTGATCGAAATGAAGGTGAGAAATAATCAGATCCGTGATGTTCTCGGGGTCTAAATTAAAATTCTTTTTTAGAATATTTTCGAGTGGTCCTTTTTGACCAATGACCCCAAAGCGATCATCAAATTTTTCTCCATGGTAGTCACCAATTCCCGTATCTATGAGTATGTTTCGATTTTTTGTTTGAATCAGCATGACACGAAGGCTCAATTGAATTCTATTTAACTCATCCGCCGGAATTAACTTAGACCATAAAGGCTTAGGTATTATTCCGAACATAGCACCACCATCAAGTTTGAAAACTGCTGGATGAAGAATAAAATATTTTGTCATAACACCTCGCGCCTCCATCATGCCTATAGACATACGCGTTTTTCAAGACCTTTTCATTGTCTGAGCTCAGAAAATGCCTATAATGTTGCCTAATCAATAGTTGTTTTTAAGGAGAGGGTATGAACGTTCATGAGTACCAGGCCAAAGACTTAATGCGAGAGTTTAACATCGCAGTCTTAAAAGGTGGCGTGGCAAACACTCCAGCTGAGGCAGTAGAAGTTGCAAAAAAACTAGGTGGAAATATTTGGGTTGTGAAGGCCCAGATCCATGCCGGTGGTCGTGGAAAAGGTGGGGGAGTTAAGCTTGCTCGCTCTCTTGATGAAGTTGAAAAACTTTCTAAAGAAATTCTTGGTATGCAGTTAGTGACTCATCAAACAGGTCCAGAAGGGAAAAAAGTTCTTAAGGTTCTGGTTGAGCAGGGTTGTGATATTGATCACGAATACTACTGTGGAATCGTTCTCGATCGCTCTGTTGGAAAAATCTGTATGATGGTTTCTACTGAAGGCGGAATGGAGATCGAGAAGGTTGCTCATGAAACTCCAGAGAAAATTGTAAAGTGTCACATAGATGCTGCAACTGGTTTCACAGCGGCCCACGGGAGAAAACTTGGATACGCTCTTGGCCTTAAGGGTGATACCTTAAAGAAAGCAATGGCCTTCTTTGATGGGCTGTATAAGCTCTACGTTTCTAAAGATTGCTCGATCGCTGAGATCAATCCACTCGTGACAACAAAGCAGGGTGAAGTCTTGGCCCTCGATGGGAAGTTAAATTTCGACGATAATGCTCTCTTTCGTCATCCAGAAATTGAAGCGATGAGAGATATCACTGAAGAATCAGCTCAAGAGCTCGAGGCCGGAAAATATGGTCTCTCCTATATTTCCCTTGATGGTAACATTGGTTGTCTTGTGAATGGTGCAGGTCTTGCGATGGCAACACTTGATATCCTAAAACTCCACGGTGGTAGTCCGGCAAACTTTCTTGATGTGGGCGGTGGAGCAACAAAAGAAACTGTTCAAAAAGCATTCACAATCATTCTTCAAGATACAAACGTTAAGGCCATCCTGGTGAACATTTTCGGAGGAATCATGAAGTGTGACATCATTGCGAATGGTGTTGTGGACGCTGCTAAAGAACTTGGCGTTAAAGTTCCTCTCGTCGTTAGACTTGAAGGTACCAACGTAAGTCTTGGTAAAAAAATTCTCGCTGAATCCGGACTAAAAATTACTCCGGCCAATGACCTTGCTGATGCTGCTAAGAAAGCAGTTGAAGCCGCTAAGGGAGGAAAATAATATGGCCATTTTGATTAATAGAAACACTCGTCTTATCACGATTGGTATCACTGGTAAGCAGGGAACATTTCATACTCTTCAGTCTCGTGACTACGGAACAAATGTTGTGGGTGGTGTGACTCCTGGTAAAGGCGGCACTGTTCATGAAGGGATTCCTGTTTTTGATACGACTTATGAAGCCGTACTTGAAACGAAGGCGAACGCTGCGATGATTTTTGTTCCACCTCCTGCGGCTGCTGACGCCATCATTGAGTGTATTGATGCTGAACTTCCTCTTATTATTTGTATTACAGAGGGAATTCCAGTTGGGGATATGATTAAAGTGAAGGCTGCTCTTAAAGGTTCTAAATCGCGCTTGATTGGACCAAACTGTCCGGGAGTTATTACTCCAGGAGAGTGTAAAATTGGAATTATGCCTGGCCATATTCATATGCCGGGTAATGTCGGCGTTATCTCCCGTTCTGGAACACTTACGTATGAAGCTGTTTATCAGCTCACTCAACGTGAAATCGGTCAATCAACTTGCGTCGGAATTGGTGGAGATCCAGTTAATGGAACGAACTTTATTGATTGCCTTGAAATGTTCCAAAAAGATCCAGATACAAAAGCTGTCATTATGATCGGCGAAATCGGCGGAACAGCAGAAACAGATGCTGCTCGCTGGATTAAGGCCAATATGACGAAACCTGTTGTGAGCTTTATCGCTGGTGCAGCGGCTCCCAAGGGTAAACGTATGGGTCACGCAGGTGCGATCATTTCTGGTGAGGACGATTCTGCTGAAGCTAAGTTCAAGATTCTACAGGAATGTGGAATTACGATTGCGAGATCTCCAGCAGAACTTGGACAAAAGATAGCAGAAGTATTAAAGAAGTAAGAATAAAATTTATAAGGAGCTTATATGGCCATCGAAAAAACATTTTCAATCATTAAACCAAACTCAACTCTAGATAATAACATGGGTAATATCATTGCTCACTTTGAGAAAAATGGTCTTCGCATCTCTGCTGCAAAATTTGCGAAACTTTCAAAAGAGAAAGCTGAAGGATTCTATATTGAGCATAAAGAACGTCCTTTCTTTGGCGAACTTGTAAACTTTATGACTTCAGGTCCAGTTATGCTTATGGTTCTTGAAGGAGAAAATGCAGTAGCAAAAAATCGTGAACTTATGGGTGCTACGAATCCAGCGAATGCTGCTGAAGGAACAATCCGTAAGCTTTATGCAAAATCTGTTGGCGAAAATTCTGTCCACGGATCAGATTCTCCAGCTGCTGCTGAGAGAGAAATTGCTTACTTCTTCGAAAAACACGAAGTCGTAAATCGTTTTTAATTTTTCTTAAGAAACTATTTCTAATTAAGCCTCGCTTTACGCGAGGCTTTTTTTTGCTCAAGATTCACTGCTCCAGTTACCGCAATTTAATCTAAAATTTTCACTCTCGAATCGCACAAATAGCGACTTCTGTAAAAACTCTTCTTAGTATCAGTCTCAGTGATTTGCAAAAAACTAAATAAGCAAAGGGGAATCTATGAAGAAGTTTATGGCAATGATGTTGGCAGGATTAAGCTTATCTGCCTTAGCAGATACCCATTATTTACGTTCTCACTCAAGGGGGAGACAAAGCATGGAGGAGCATCGAACCCCGGCCTCAGATAGTGGGTCTCTATCGATGTTTGAATTCAACGCCGACTCTGTCTTGGGGGGGTATTTCGCTTTAGATCAATCAAAAACTCGAGGTTCCTCAGCAGATAATGATATCGAACTCAATCTTCGTCTTAACTATGCCTATCAACTCTCATCCTATCCTAGGATGCAACTTGGGTGGCGTTTGGATTATTTAAAAGATACGAACTCAACTGGCGATATCGAAAACTGGGGGCTTCAGATCGGTGCAATTTATAATAATTCTGCTGATCTTCAAAACACGATGTATGCCTCACTGTATCTTGGAATGGGTTGGGATCATAGTTATGGGGCCGCATCGGGAGGAAATTCTTCCACTGAGAACATGATTAGTACTATCGCCGTAGGGAGAAGATATTCCTTAGACCGCATGGGCGTAAAGCACCTCACATATTCTCCTGAGATTGCCCTTCAAAATCGAAATGCAACAACCGGTGGATCATTAGAGTATTCACAAAGCCTTCAGTTTCGATTCCTACAGTTCTCAGTTTTCTTTTAAAACAAGCACTTAGGGCCCTCTCAACAAGGGCCCTCAACTCTTTAATCTGTCTCCTTTCTAATCACCATACTGTAAAAATTTCAAAAATCTACAATCGGGAGTCCTTCCGCGTTATAACTTGAGGGAATAAGAAAATTGTAAGGAGCATCCCATGTTTAATCTCGGCGACCACGTTGTTTGTCCAGGCCACGGTGTAGGTCAGATATGCAGTGTTGATACGAAAGAACTCAATGGGGAGATGAAAAGTTTCTACATCATTAAAGTTGTCTCCAACGGTATGAAGGTCATGATCCCTGTGGACTCTAAAGAGGGAATAAGATCTTTGATTCCATCGACTGAAATTAATGGAGTTTTTGAGTTACTAAAAGATCAAAGTGTTAAGGTTGATATGTCGACCTGGAATAGACGTCATCGCGAATATACTCTCAAAGTAAAAACAGGTTCTTTACTAGAAATTGCTGATGTCCTTCGCCAGTTACTTTTACTTAAAATGACTAAAAAACTATCTTTCGGTGAAAGAAAAATGCTCGATCAGTGTAAAGATCTGATCGTAAAAGAGATTGCTCTCTCTTCAGGGTCTCCTGAAGTTGCGGTCTCGGACAAAATTGACTCACTTTACACCTAAGTTAAGTTCTCAAAAAGCCCTCAAAAGTGTATTCTCTTCCTCATATTTAATGAGGAGTTCCCTTTATGACAGTACGTGTGAGATTTGCACCTTCCCCAACAGGTTACCTACACATCGGTGGGGCCCGGACTGCCCTTTATAATTATCTTTACGCCAAGGCCACTGGTGGAACTTTCGTTCTTCGTATTGAGGATACTGACCTTGAAAGATCAAATGCTGAATATGAAAAACTTCAAATTGATGATTTAAAGTGGCTTGGCATTATTCATGATGAAGGGCCTGATAAACCAAATCCTAAATATGCTCCCTATCGTCAGTCTGAAAGAGCGGAAATCTATAAAAAATATGCCCTAAATCTGATTGAAAAGGGCCTTGCTTACTACGACTTCTGCACAGAAGAAGAACTTGAGGCGATGAAGGAAAAAGCTGCGGCCGAAGGTCGTGACCCTATCTATGAAGGCAAATGGAAAGATCCTGCTTTTCATAAGGAAGCTCTTGAGAGAATTTCCAAAGGGGAGACTCCTGCGATTCGCTTCCGTGCACCCAAAAAGGCTTATACCTTAGAGGATAAAGTGAAGGGACGTGTCGTTTATCCAGAGGGAATGGTGGGAGATTTTGTGATCGTAAGATCCAACGGACTTCCGGTTTATAACTTTTGCTGCGTGATTGATGACCATTTGATGGACATTACTCACGTTATTAGAGGTGAGGATCATCTTAATAATACTGTTAGGCAGCTCATGATCTATGAAGCCCTAGGTGCTAAAACGCCAGAGTTTGCTCACGTTTCTCTTCTTATTGGGCACGATCGCCAAAAGCTTTCTAAGCGCCATGGGGCGACTTCAGTGAATCTTTATCGAAATGAGCATTATCTACCAGAGGCCATGTGTAATTACCTTTGTCTCCTTGGCTGGTCTCATCCTACAGAAAGGGACATTTTTGATAAAAAAGACATCATTGATGTATTTACCTTAGATCGTTTTTCAGCCTCTGCAGCGATGTATGATTTAGAAAAATTAAAATGGGTCAATTCTGAACATATTAAGAAAATGGATAATCACTCTCTCATTTCATTAATTGAAAAAGAACCAGAGACCGATTTCTTTAATAAACAAACTCCTGATTGGAAAAATGCCTGTGTGGAGCTTTTGAAAAAATATGCTCAATTCATTACAGACTTTCCTAAACTCGTGAACGAATTAATTTTAAATGATGATCCTGAAAAGTCTGATGCCTTTAAAGAAATACTTTCTTGGGAAACAACTCCAAAGATCATGGCCTTTATCTCTGATGAGGTCGCTAAAGTGTCCGATGGGTTCATTAGTGAGTCGGTATTAAATGGCTGGATGGAGCATGTGAAAAAGGAAATGGGAGTGAAGGGGAAACCCCTTTTTCAAGGTGTTAGAGCTGCTCTTACTGGGCATGATCATGGGCCAGACTTAAAGTTCCTTATTCCCCTCACTCCAGTTAGTGTTTTGAAAAAACGGATCACTCATCTTAAGAAGTAGGATTTATCGCCATGGAATTAAAAATTCATAATAATCTCACTCGTAAAAAAGAAGTTTTTAAGCCGATTGAAGATGGGAAAGTAAAATTTTATTCATGTGGTCCCACAACGTATGATTTTCTCCACATCGGAAATGCCCGGGCCCTTGTCGTGGGAGATCTCTTTCACCGAGTGCTGAAGTCATTTGGTTATAATGTAACGTTTGTTAGAAATTATACAGATGTAGATGATAAAATTATTGATCGCGCTAAAGAACTCCACCGAGATCCGATTGAGCATGCCGCTCTTTTTGTAAAAGAGTGTGAAACAGACATGAATTCATTAGGCATGATGCCCGCGACCCATACTCCGAAAGTTTCCGAGACCATGCCAGAAATTATTAAAATGATCGAAGACATTATTCATAATGGTAAAGGTTATGTCGTTGATGGTGAGGTTTTCTTTAATGTTCCAGCTTTTCCTAGTTACGGTAAACTTTCTAAGAAAGATTTAGACTCCCTTCAACACGGAATTCGAGTTGAAGTTGATAATCGCAAGAAGCATCCATCAGATTTCGTTTTATGGAAGCCAGCAAAAGCGGGAG
>CAMAYW010000099.1 GCA_945862475.1 Bacteriovorax stolpii | reverse complement strand
AGCGATAGTTGTTGGTGGAGGAAATATTCACCGTGGTGTTGCTGGTGCAACTTCTGGGATGGATCGAGCGACTTCAGACTATATGGGAATGATGGCGACAGTGATTAACTCTCTGGCCCTACAAGATGCTCTTGAGAGAAAAGATGTCTACACGAGAGTCCTTTCAGCAATTGCGATGCAAGAAGTTGCAGAGCCTTATATTCGTCGTCGTGCTGTTCGGCACCTAGAAAAAAAACGAGTTGTTATCTTTGCTGCAGGAACAGGGAATCCATACTTCACAACGGATACTACGGCAGCGCTTCGAGCGAATGAAATACACGCTGAAGTCATTATGAAGGCAACAAAAGTTGATGGGATTTACGATAAGGATCCTATGAAACATAAAGATGCAAAGAAATTTCAAAAACTCTCATACATAGATGTCCTTAATAAAGATCTGAAAGTAATGGACTCAACAGCTATTACGCTTTGTATGGATAACGATATGGATATTGTTGTTTTCAATATGTTTGAAAGCGGAAATATTGCAAGAGTTGTTAACGGTGAAAATATTGGAACAGTTGTTACTAAAAAAGCATAAGGAGATTAGGTTATGATGAAAGAGCTAAAGCCTATACTTGATGATCATATGAATAAAGCGATTAAGTCGCTTCAAACACAAATGTCAAAAGTAAGAACTGGTCGTGCTACGGCAGCTGTTCTCGATGGTATTTCTGCGGACTACTACGGAACACCTACACCGATAAAAAACTTAGGTCAGATTTCAACACCAGAAGCTCGTCTTCTTCAAATTCAGCCTTTTGATAAAACGGCAATTTCTGCGATTGAAAAAGCAATTCTTGCTGCCAATATTGGATTAACTCCTGGAAACGATGGAAACTTTATCCGAATTTCTTTTCCTGCACTGACTGAAGATAAGCGTAAAGCATTTGTTAAAGATGTTAAGAAAATTGGTGAGGATACGAAAGTTGCGATCAGAAATATTCGTCGTGATCAGAATGATAAAGTAAAAGCTGCAGAAAAAGATAAGAAAGTTTCTGAAGACGAGTCTAAAAAGATCCAAGATGAAATTCAAAAGATTACAGATAACTTTATTAAGGAAGTTGATAAAGTCGTTGAAGCAAAAGAAAAAGAGCTTCTAACAGTTTAAGGTTATATGTCGAAGATTAAACATGTTGCCATTATTATGGATGGAAATGGTCGCTGGGCAAAGAAGCGATTCAGACCCCGTATCTGGGGACATGTTCGTGGATCAAGTGTCGTTTCTGATATTGTTAAATCTGCTGATGATATTGGTTTAGCTGCTCTTACCATGTATGCATTTTCAACTGAGAACTGGTCAAGACCACTTGAAGAGGTTTCGTCGCTTTTTAAGTTACTAAAGAAGTTCCTTATCAAAGAGAAAGCAAGAATTCTCGACAATAATATTAAATTTAAAGTCATTGGAGAAACTCAGTCATTACCTTATGAAACGATTTCTTTGATAAATGAGATGGAAGAACTCACAAAAAATGCTACTGGTTTAAAACTAACTTTTGCTTTTAATTATGGTGGTCGTTCTGAAATAGTGAGGGCCGTAAATTCTTTTCAACTTAGCCATCCTGATAAACTCTTAACTGAGTCTGATCTTAATGGCCTTATGTATAGGCCAGAGACTGGAGATGTGGATCTTATGATCCGCACAGGTGGAGAACAGAGAATTTCAAATTTTCTTATCTGGCAGATGGCCTATGCTGAATTATATTTTACTCCTACAAAGTGGCCTGATTTCACCCCTCGTGAGTTCAAAAAAATTATAGAACATGTTTCTTGTCGCGAAAGACGTTTTGGGAACGTAAGCCATCAGGGTGATTTGGGTGATTCAATCGAAAAAGCGGAAAATCACAAGACTGCTTTCGTTGAAAGGGCCAAGCATTAATGTCCAATAACATGACACGAATTATTTCTGGAGTTGTTCTTTTAATTCTTATGGGATTATGTCTCTATCTTGGACCGAAGGCGAGTTTGGTTGCAATTGGGATAATCGGTTTATTTACAATTGATGAAATAATCACAAATTTTTATGATCAAAGTCGATTCTCCAAAAGATATCTTCTTGCTCAAATTATTTACATAGGTTGTTATACCTTTTTTAATTTTTATCAGATCAGTCAGTCTTCATTTAGTTTCTGGATTTCAGCTGGAATCGTTTTGAACCTATTACTTTTGTTTTATCTCTTTGTAGTCTATAAGAAATCAGAACTTCTTCTTAAAATATTTAAAGCAACTTCATGGGGAGCAGGTTTCTTTGTCCTTATTCCGATGATTTGTCTCTCTTACATCGTTCATTTTCAAAATTGGATCATTTTATTTATTGGTCTAATGATTTTAAATTTTATGGTGGATACAGCCGCTTATTTTACTGGTAAAAAATTTGGTAAGCATAAGCTTTGGGAAGCTGTCAGCCCAAAGAAAACAGTAGAGGGGTTGATTGGTGGTGTTCTCTTTTCAGTCCTGACGACATGTTTGTATTGGAATCATTTTGTCGAAAAAGTTCATCCGTTTCTCGTTTTCTTTTTTGTAATTGTAGCTTGTTGCTCTCAAATTGGGGACCTCGCTCAGTCAAAGCTAAAAAGGCAATTTGATATTAAAGATAGCTCATCCTTAATACCTGGCCACGGGGGAGTTTACGATCGAGTTGATAGCTTGATGTTTGTAGCTCCTCTTTATGCTTTTTATCTGATGGCGAATTTCCGCTAAGGAATATTGTATGTTAGAAAAAGTTCTCATCTTTGTCGTTTTTCTTGGACCACTCATCTTTTTTCATGAGTTAGGGCATTTTTTCTTTGCTCGCTTTTTCGGCGTTAAAGTTGAGGTGTTCTCAATTGGTTTCGGACCGAAGATATTTAAATACGTTCATAAAGGGACAGAATACGCTTTATCGATCATCCCATTGGGTGGTTACGTCAAAATGTTTGGAGATGACCCTTTTTCCGAAATTGCATTAAGTGACGAAGAAAAAAAAGTTGCCTTCAATCATAAATCAAAGTTCGCAAGATTCTGGATCGTTTTTGGTGGTCCCCTGGCCAATCTTATTCTTGCCTACTTTTTATATGTTGGACTTTTGGCCGGTGGCGAGCGAGTTCCTGAAACCAAAATCGGAATTGTTGCAGAGAAATCGGTTCTTTTTGATAAAGGCTTAAGAACCGGTGATGTGATTGTCGGTATTAATGATGAGAAAATATTAAGTTTTGATGATTTAAATATTAAAAGTTCTTCTGTTGATAAAATTATTGTCCAGAGAAATGGCCAAAAGATAGACCTACCAATCAATATGGGTTTTGAGGCATTTATTAATCAATTTGTTGAACTCGTATCGTTAGTGAAAAAACCAATTTTTGTTAATAAAAGTGGTGAGAAGTTTTTAGTGAGCCTTGTGCAAAAGCCCGCTGACATTTCATTTTCTATCGACGAGGTTAATTCTGGATTTTTGGGTAAAGCTTTTCTCTATAAGCTTATCGATAAAGATGGAAAGCTCACGGCCGATCTGACGTCTGAGTCAGAAATTAATTCTGGTTCCAATCAATCATTAGCAGAACTTGTGAAAAGCCTTGAGTTTTATCCCATAGATCTTTCTGTTAGAAATGTCGTGATGTCCTCACCGGCCGATAAGGCGCAGATTAAGAAGGGGGATATTCTTGTCGAGGTGAATGGAAAAATACTTCAAAGTTTTGAAGATCTAAGACAAGGACTCCAACAGCTTCCCGATGGTAAGGAAGTCGAAGTGAAGATATTGACTGGTGGCAAACTAGTCGCAAAGAAGATTACTCCAGAAGTCAAAGAGATCGAAAAGAAGAAAACGAAGATTATTGGGATCGAAAGTGCAGTTGAATATGTTCAACCAAAACTCATCGTTGTGAAGTCTGACAATATAGGTGAAGCAATTCTAGGGGCCTTCACGAGAACCTGGGATGGTGTGGTTAAAACGTTTAGTGGTTATAAAAAACTGATCACCAGAGAAGTTTCATTGAATAACATTGGTGGACCGCTTGCCATCGGTAAGGTCGCTTCTGATTCTTTCAATATTAGTTTATCAATGTTTTTCAGGCTGATGGCGATTATTAGTATTAATTTGGGAGTGATCAATCTTTTCCCAATACCCGTTCTTGATGGCGGACATATTATGTTCCTCATTTTTGAAACGATAAATGGTGGGCCACTTTCTCGTAGGAAGCTGGAAATTGCTCAAAAATTTGGAGTTTCTTTTTTATTCTTTTTAATTTTTGTAGCATTGTTTAATGACATTTCGAAATTGTTTTAAGTTTTGAGCTATTTATTTATTGATTCGACATATGATTTAAATATCGGTCTTCTTGATGAGGACTTGAATTGGCTTGGGTTCAAAAAGATCAAAGGTCAAAAAGCATCTGCGATCATTCAATCAGAGTCCTATCAACTATTAGAATCGAATCAATTAAGAGTTAAGAATCTTAAAGGTATTCTGACCGTAAACGGGCCAGGATTCTATACAGGTCTCAGACTTTCAGAGGGACTTTCTGATGTCTTTCATTTCTTTGGTATTAAACAATTTTCTTTCTACAGTCACGATATTCCGAAGTTGTGTGGCATCGAATCTGGAATATGGTTTACGAAAGCTTATCGAGGCGAATACTTTATTCATCAGTGGCAGAATGATAAAACCGAACAAAAATTAATTAGTGTGAATGAAATTGAAAATCACCTTAAATCGGGAAATTTCTTTATTCATTCAGAGGCATCTCTGGATCAGCACTCTTCTCCTTTTTTAAAGGGAGCAGAGCATACGAGTGAGCTCATCTTAAAGCATTCTGTGGATGTCTTTTCAGAAGTTTTAAAGAGTGAGAAAAAAGAGCCATTTTATTTTCGAGCTCCTGAGGATGAATTTAAGGTCAATCCATGAGTCGATTTTTTTTTCTACCGACAGAAATTACTTATTCTCTTTTAGCATTGATGACCTATGCTTTTTTTAAATGGTCACTACTTATTAAAGTACCTGTTTTGCTTATTTGTTCTTTTGTTCTTTTTCTTTTTAGAAGATCCTCGATCCCTTACCGGGATACAATTAAAAACGATGGTGAAATTTATCTCACTCCAGTCTATGGAACAGTGGCTTCGATTAGGCACTCGGTGACAAGCATGGATTACCCTTCGCCTTGTCATGAAATCAGGATTGCGATTTCATTCTGGGACGAAAAAGGACTCTATCTCCCAACTGCTGGAGAAGTGACTTTTCTAAAGGCAACCAAGGGTAAAAAATTAAACCGAGATTCTGAGACTCATTTTTTTTATGGCCCGGTGGATGAACTGGCGCATACGGATTTAACCCTCATGTCCAAGAATAGACTACAAACATTGATGCGTTTCATTGATTGTACTTCAGGAATTCGTCCTACTATATGGTTGAAATCTGGTGACAGAGGACGTGCCGGAGCATGTTTTGGGTATTATCCTTTTGGTGGGACTCTGCTAATCTATCTTCCGGCCAATAGCGATATACTGGTTTTCGAAAATGAAACAGTCGTACCTGGTCAAACAGTTATTGCAGCAATAAAAGATCAACCTAAGGTTTAAATATGCCACTTGAAAGTCGTCGTCTTGCTTACTTTATTCCGAATACATTCACTGCCCTCAACATGGCCTGCGGATTTATTGCTATTCTGTTTGCTTTCCATGGAGAGTTTTATAAGGCCTGCATGTTCATAGTTCTTGGAGCAATCTTTGATAGTGTTGATGGACGTATTGCTCGTATGACGAATACTCAATCGGCTTTTGGTGAACAATTTGATTCATTAAGCGATCTTGTTTCTTTCGGTGTTTCTCCTGCTATTGTGTATTATTTTCGTTTTCTTAAAGATACCGGAAGACCAGGAATGGTTGCCTGTTTTTTCTTTATGCTTTGTGGGGCCCTAAGACTCGCTCGATTCAATGCAAACATTGATAAAAATAAATCCGATTACTTTCAGGGATTACCTATACCCGGAGGGGCGACAGCTGCGATTAGTTTAATTTTTCTTGCTATTAACTTTCCAGAAATTGAAAATTTTAAACCTTTTACTGTAGGCTATCTTCTCTTTTATGCAGCTCTCATGATCTCCAATATCCCATTTCCTAGTTTTAAAAAATCTGAGTGGGTAAAGAATCATAAAAAACAAGTTCTCATGGTCATTTTCATGATTATGGCGTCCCTTTTTATCTATGAAGAGATCATGATTCCAGTCATTATTACCTTCTATGTTGTTGCTTCACTTATTTATTGGATGACTCATTTGAAGAAATTTGAGCACATCTTTGATTGGTCAGAAGAGCCGGAAATAGAAGCGAAGTGATTCAATACTATCGCCTGACTCTTCAATATAAAGGAACCCGCTATTTGGGGTGGCAAGTTCAGCCAGATGAAGCAGGGGTAACCGTTCAAGGTGAACTGAATAAAGCACTCAGAGTTATTTCAAAATCGGAACGAGTGAAAAGTATGGGCGCTGGTCGAACTGATGCCGGAGTTCACGCTCTCGGACAAGTGGCCAAGGTAGAAATCGAACTCAAAATTGCTCCAGAAAATTTACTCAAGGCCCTCAATGTGAACCTTCCTAATGATATCAGGATAGTGAGCTGCGAGTTGTCGAATGAAGATTTTTTTCCAACAGTACATGCAAAATCCAAGGAATATCATTACCGGTTCACTTGTAATCGAACATTCACCGCATTCCAAAATGATCTTATTCACAATTATCCCTTTGAACTCGACATAGAAAAAATGCGAGAGGCGTGCAAGGTTCTTATCGGAACCCATGACTTCTCAAATTTTTACTGTGAAGGTACTGAAGTGTCCCATAACATTCGTGAGATTTTTGAGTGTGAGATTTTAGAAATTCCGCAAGGGGAGTGGATGCTTCCCCCGCATTATGTTTTTAGAATTGTTGGAAATGGATTTTTAAAGCAAATGGTAAGGCTTTTAGTGGGGGCTGTTTGGAACATCGGAAGAGGAAAAATAACTCTGGAAGATCTAAGGCTTGCTTTGGGCCCTAATAAGGTTCAAAGGTTAGGACCAGTCGCTCCACCAGAAGGCCTTTATATGGTGCGCGTCATTTATTGAAGTCTTTGACAATTTCAGGCTTTATGTTAAAAACACTAATTCAAATTTTTCACTCGGAAACAAGAGAGATTTTATGTCTTACATCATTGAAAATGTTAACAGCTGCACGAAGAAATTAGTCTTCAATTTCGAGAAAGTTGATCTTTCGAAAGAAATCAAAGAGGCACTCATTGCAAAGCAAGCAAACTCAAACCTTAAGGGGTTTCGTAAAGGTAAAGCTCCTTTAGAGATGGTTCAAAAATTATTTGGGCCACAAGTTGAAAACGATGCGCTTTATCGTTTCATCTCTGATCAATATTACCAAGCTGTGAAGAAAGAAAATCTTCGTGCTGTTGGTTACCCACAATTCGGAAATACAAAATATGAATCAGGGAAAAATGTTGCTTTTGAAGCAACAGTTGAAATTATTCCTGAGATCGAATTAAAAGATTACTCGAAGTTCACTTTCAAGAAAGATTCTGAAACTGTTTCGGATGAAGATTTCGAAACACTTAAGAAGAATTATCTTTCGAACAAAGCTGAAATCGTTGAAGTAAAAGATGCTGGCCATGCTTTAAAACAAGGTGATTTTGCTGTTTTTAATTTTGAAGGTGAACTTGCTGACGGTTCTAAGCCAGAAAATATGAAGGCACAAGAATACATGCTTGAAATCGGTTCTGGTCAGTTCATTCCAGGATTTGAAGACGGGATGATTGGTCTTAAGAAGGGCGAAAAGAAAGACGTAAAAGTGACTTTCCCAGCTGAATACCATGAAGAGTCTTTAAAGAATGCTCCAGTGACTTTCCACGTTGAACTTCTTGAAATTAAAACTAAAATCCTTCCGGATTTTACAGATGAATTGGCAAAAGAATTTGGCTTTGAGTCAGTGACTGATTTT